>CAZRNL010000451.1:401-2714 GCA_964601395.1 uncultured Silicimonas sp.
TTATGGCGACATGGCGCCGATGGCGATCATCGAGCTTGTCGACCGCGATCCGGAGGCGAAGGGCGCGGGCGACCGTGCGCGGATCGCCGCCGAAGAAGCTGCCGCCGAAGAGTAGATCGGTCGATCAGTCGGAATTCCGAGAAAGCCGCCCACGAGGCGGCTTTTTCATGCCTGGGGTCTCGATCCCCGCAGCGCAAGCGCCAGCGAGACCAAGAGTTGCTCTTCAATCTCGTGCCCGGACTGGGTTCGGCGCGCGCTGAATCGCAGGAAGTCGGCCAAGGTCTGTTGTTCGGACCGGGACACGGAAGGGGACAATCGTGTGAGTTCCGAATTTTCAGGCATAGTATTCACTCACGTTGTGCGCATCCCAGAAATTACACTTTAAAGTTGACTGGGCGGGTAGCAACCTGTCTAAATGGACAGGCGGGATAGGAATAGATTCGGTGCGTATCTGCAACGTAAGAAGCAGCGGAACGACCCGACAGGCAAGGACGACGGACCGTGTGGCGCGATAACGAATCCTTTGACATGATTTCGAAGTCCGCGAAGGTTCGCGACGCCAAGGGCGTCGAGACGCCGTCGCTGGCTTCCGGAATCGAAGGGTTGAAAGCGCTGGCGCCTGCCGGCTTCTCGGCCGGTCTTCATATTCGTTTCGCTGCGCCGCTTGTTTACGTGCGCACCTATCCCGAGTCTTGGATCAAACAATATGACGAAAACGCATATGCCCTGCGCGATCCGTTGGTGTTCTGGGGGCTCGGTGTCAAAGGCCATACTCGCTGGAGCGCCATAAGGCTTCCAGATCCTTTCAATATTCTCGGGCAAGCTCGTAGCCATGGGCTTGCATTTGGGGCTGTTATTTCATGTGGACCGATTACGTCTCGGTCGATCGTCGGCATCGCGCATTCAGAACGCGAATTTACGGACGATGAGATCTCTGAGGCAGTGAAGATAGTGCATGCTCTTCATTCGGTAGCAGAACCCCCAACCGAACTGACGCCCGCCCAGATCGAGGCGCTGCGTCTTCTGGCTGATGGGAACCGGCATGCTGCTGCGGCTGCTAAACTCGGCATCTCTGAAAGCGCCTTCAAGGCTCGTCTCCAGTCGGCTCGAGTCCGGCTGCGTGCACGTACGACAGCCCAGGCGCTCAAGAAAGCCCGGGAATACCAGCTCCTCTAGTCCAACGCCTCCCTGGAACGGTTTCTCAACCCAGTCTGGAGGCTGTACTATGCAAGTGACTACCCTTTCTTTCGACAATCTGCACAACCATGGCGAGCTTTTTGCGAACATGCTTCGCGCGCGTCACAAGACCTTTATCCAACGCAATAATTGGGAGTTGCCGGAAGCGAACGGCATGGAATTCGACCAGTACGATACGCCGGCCAGCCGTTGGGTTGCGGTTCATGAATTCGGCCAGGTGCTGGCCGGTGTCCGGCTGACGCCGACGACGGCGCGCTGCGGGATCTATTCCTACATGATCCGGGATGCGCAGCTTGGGCTTCTGGACAGCATCCCGCAGGATCTGCTGTTCGAAACGGCCCCGGTAGCTCCGCACGTCTGGGAATCGAGCCGCGTTTTCGTCGCGGATTCGGTGCCGTCGAAACTGCGCCTGCGCGTCCAGTGCTCGCTGATCGACGAGATGGTGCGCGCGGCCCGCGGTTTTGGTGCGACGACGCTGATCGGAATCGTTCCCGAACACTCGCCGCGCCTTGCCCGCAGGACCGGAATCGACTGCGTTGCCGCCGGCCCGGTGATCGAGACCGATGACGGGGACCGCAGCGTCTGCATCAACATCGCGCTCGCCAGCAAGCTGCACTGATACCGCGGGGTCTTTCCGTCGGCGCGGCAGAGGCGTATTCCTCTGCCGCACATGGCTGATCTATTCGATACCGGGCCGGGAGATGCCTCTGCCGCCAGCAACGCACCGCGTCCGCTGGCGGACCGGCTGCGGCCTGCTGCCCTGCAGGACGTCATCGGGCAGGACCATCTTCTGGGGCCGGATGCGCCGCTGGGGTCGATGCTGGCCTCGGGAAACCTGTCGTCCCTGATCCTCTGGGGGCCGCCGGGGGTGGGCAAGACCACCATCGCGCGGCTTCTGGCCGACGCCACGGACCTGCATTTCGTGCAGATCAGCGCGATCTTCACCGGGGTGGCGGATCTGAAGAAGGTTTTCGAGACCGCAAGGCTGCGACGCCAGACGGGCCGCGGAACATTGCTTTTTGTCGACGAGATCCACAGGTTCAACAAGGCGCAGCAGGACGGGTTTCTGCCACACATGGAGGACGGCACGATCCTTCTGGTGGGAGCGACGACCGA
>CAZRNL010000452.1:0-2016 GCA_964601395.1 uncultured Silicimonas sp.
AGGGCTTCATCATGATCGGGGACGAAACCGACGGCACGGTGATCCCTCAGGATCTCGGACTGGGCTGGGCGATCTCGAAGAAGAAGGAAGACTACCTCGGCAAGCGGGCGCAGGAGCGCGATCACATGCGCGATCCCATGCGCTGGAAGCTCGTCGGGCTCGAGACGCTGGACGGCTCGGTCCTGCCCGAAGGCTCTTACGCGACCGAACCGGGCGTGAACGACAATGGCCAGCGGAAAACCGAGGGCCGCGTGACATCGACATACCACTCTCCGACACTGGGCATGGGTATCGCGATAGGGCTGGTCGAACGCGGTCCGGACCGGATGGGCGAAGTTCTGGACTTCACGAAAGTGGGCGGTGGCACCGTGAGGGCGAAGATCGTCTCGCAGGTCTTCTATGACCCTGAAGGGGAGAAACAGAATGTCTGACGCCGTCAGCGCGCTGCAAGGCGCAACCTTCAAGGGTCAAGTGGTTGTCCGGGAAAATGGTCTGAGAGGCATGATCACCCTTCGGGGGGATTTGGGCGCAGAGGCTCTGAAAACCTGTGCGAAGGACATTGCAGGCGTGGATTTCCCCGAACGACGCAGAGCGAATTGCAAGGGCGATCGCGGACTTTTCTGGATGTCGCCCGACGAGCTTCTGATCCTGCTGCCCCATGGCGATGTGCACGAAGCGCTTGGCGCCATTGGCAAGGCTCTGAGGGACCAGCATCACCTTGCCGTCGACGTCTCCGACGCGCGGGCGTCATTCACGCTGACGGGCGACGGTGCCACGCTTCGCGATGTGCTGGCCAAGCTGACCCCCGCCGATCTGCGGCCCGGAAGCCTGCCTGTTGGCGAGATGCGGCGGACGCGCCTGGCCCAGGTGGCGGCGGCTGTCTGGTTCCACGAAGAAGACAGGGCCGAATTGATCTGCTTCCGGTCGGTGGCGGCGTATGTCTGGAGACTTCTCGTAAACGCGGCCGAGCCGGGCGGCGAGGTCCGGTTTTTCTCGGAGCACTGACGGCCACGGTCTCGACATCCGCGACAGGCATGTTAGGCCCTGTCGGGTCGAAAACGGAGTGACCGCATGACCAGTTTCCCTTGCCACGGCCGTATCGAAGGCCCGATCGTCATGATAGGGTTCGGGTCCATCGGACGCGGCACGCTGCCCCTGATCGAGCGACATTTCGAGTATGACGCGAAGAAGGTCTTCGTGATCGAACCGAACCTCGACGACCATACGTTCCTTTCCCAGCGCGGCATTCACCATGTCGAGACGGCGTTGACGCGTGACAACTACCGTGACGTGCTGGCAGGGATCTTCAATGAAGGCCGTGGCTTCTGCGTGAACCTGAGCGTTGACACATCATCCCTCGACATCATGAAATATTGCCGCGAACTCGGCGCGCTGTACATCGACACGGTGGTCGAGCCCTGGGCCGGTTTCTACTTCGAAACCGAGGATAACGCCAAGCGCACGAACTACGCACTGCGGCAGGCCGTCCGGGACGAAAAGGCGCGTAATCCAGGCGGGCCCACGGCGGTGTCCTGTTGCGGCGCAAATCCCGGAATGGTCAGTTGGTTCGTGAAAGACGCGCTGATGATACTTGCGGCCGACACCGGCCGAGAGGCTCCGATGCCAAGCGACCGGGAAGGATGGGCACGGCTCATGCAGTCGCTTGGGGTCAAGGGAATCCACATTGCCGAGCGCGACACGCAGAAATCGACGCGGCAGAAGAAAATCGGCACGTTCGTCAATACCTGGTCGGTCGAGGGCTTCATCTCCGAGGGGTTTCAGCCGGCCGAACTTGGCTGGGGTACGCACGAGACGTGGATACCCGAAGATGCGCAAGGACACGAGACGGGCTGCCAGGCGGCGATCTGGATCTCGCGTCCCGGCGCAATGACGCGGGTGCACACCTGGTGCCCGACACCGGGTCCCCAGTTCGGCTTCCTCGTGACCCACAACGAGGCGATCTCGATCTCGGATTACTTCACCGTGGGCGAGGGGGCAAACCCCGAGTACCGGCCG
>CAZRNL010000452.1:2026-2713 GCA_964601395.1 uncultured Silicimonas sp.
CCTATCACCCTTGCGACGATGCCGTGCTATCGCTCCACGAGACCTTCGGATCGGGCAAGATTCAGCCAGTCCAGCACATTCTGGACGAAAACGAGATTACCGGCGGCATCGACGAGCTCGGCGTGCTTCTTTACGGACACGAGAAGAACGCGCTGTGGTTCGGGTCGCGTCTGTCGATCGAGGAGACGCGGGATCTTGCTCCGTTCCAGAACGCGACCGGTCTTCAGGTGTCGTCCGCGGTACTGGCCGGTATGGTCTGGGCGCTCGAGAATCCGCAGGCCGGAATCGTCGAGACCGATGAGATGGACCACGTGCGCTGCCTTCAGATACAACGACCCTACCTCGGCTCCGTCGAGCCGCACTACAGTGACTGGACACCGATCGCCGAACGCTGGAGCCAGTTCGAGGAGGACATTGACGAGTCCGACCCCTGGCAGTTCAAAAACGTGCTGGCGTCGTGACAGTCTCAAGCCCTGCCGCGCCGGAACCTGCTTGACGGCGGATCGTTGCGGTAACAGGTAAGACACAAGACATCACCCGCGAAAATGGAGAAACCCCCATGGCTTTTCAACTTCCCGATCTTCCTTATGCCTACGACGCGCTTGCCTCGAACGGCATGTCGAAAGAGACTTTGGAGTACCACCACGACCTGCACCACAAGGCCTATGTCGACAACGGCAACAAGCT
>CAZRNL010000453.1:0-1154 GCA_964601395.1 uncultured Silicimonas sp.
TCGGGGTCGGCGAGCAGATCGACGATCTTGCTCCTTTCGATCCCCGTGAATTCGCCGCCGCCCTCACCGGCATCGACGAATGATGCACCGCAACAGGCCTCAGTCGGCGTCCCGGTCCGGGGACCGGCTGTGATGCGTTCCCATCAGCTTTTCGAACTGGCGCAGGATCATGAGCACAAGCAGGACGACCAGCGTCGCCATTGCAGCGAGCGGCACCTGACCCGCCCCGCAGGCCAGTCCTATCGCGCCGGCGAGCCACAGCGTCGCGCCTGTCGTCACGTTCCTTACCCGGCGGTCAGCGGTAAAGATCAGCCCGGCGGCGAGGAAGGCGACACCTGCGGTCACCGCCTTGATCAGGCGCAGCGGATCGTGCTGCTGGTTGTTGCCAGTGCCGAATTCCAGTTCCGACAATTCGATGCCGACGATGACGAAAAGACATGCTGCGATGGAAACCAGCATGTTGGTCCTGAGGCCGGCGTCCTTTTCGCGCAATTCGCGTTCGAGACCGATCACGGCCCCCAGACCCAGCGCCGCGATCAGGCGCGTCGCCGAGATCGCGACGGGAACGGCGGTAAACGCTCCGGTGAATTCGTCGATGATCGTTTCAAGCATGTCGGGCGCTCCAGTGGTTCTTCCTCCAGACCAAACGTTTCCCGGCCATGCCGGGTTGCGCCGCGATGACAGATTGGCTTGTCTCGCTGGAAGGAACCGAGGCGGGCAGCCGCCTCGCGCTGTTCCTGGCCCTGCAAGCGGCGCTGCTGCACGCGATCTTCGGCGCGCTGCAGAAGCGGGTCACCGATCCCTGGACGGCGCGAACCGTGATCGACGCAACCTATGCGACGCTGGCGGCCCCCTTCGCGCTGTTCGTCGTGCCCTGGCCCTCGCCTGACCTCTGGTGGATGTTCGCCGTCGCCTGGGTGATCCATATCGGATACAAGTCGGCACAGGCCGCAGCCTATTCGGCTGGGGCCTATACTGTCGTCTATCCGGTCGTGCGCGGTACCGGGCCGGTCTTTACAGTCATCGGCGCGGGCTTCTTGTTCGGCGAGCGCTTCGCGCCTGTCCAGTGGCTGGGCGTCGCAGTCCTGGTGTCCGGCATCCTGGGGCTGGCGGTCTACAACCTGCGCCACATCACGGTCGACCGAGCCCGCCTG
>CAZRNL010000453.1:1164-2712 GCA_964601395.1 uncultured Silicimonas sp.
CGAAGTCGGGCCTCTCGCCGGGGCGCGCGAACCAGCCCGCCTGCCGCTGGCGCTTGGTCTGGCGGTGCTGACGGGCGGGTTCGTGGCGCTTTACACAACCTGGGACGCCTTCGTGATCCGGGCGACCGAGAATCCCTTCACCTTCATCGCCTGGTTCTTCTTTCTCGACGGTCTCGCGTTTCCCGCGTTCTACCTCGTGCGAAACAAAGGGCGACTGCCCCGTCCGTTCGGGCGGTTGGCGAAGCTGGGGCTGGTGGGGGCGGTGACGGCCTACTTCTCGTTCGGGGGTATCCTGCTGGCGACACGGCTCGACAAGGTTGGTGAGGCCGCCGTGCTGCGTGAGACCAGTGTGGTCTTCTCGGCTCTTATCGGCTGGCTCATGCTGGGCGAAAGCACCGGCCCCCGTCGGATCGCTCTGATTTCGCTGATCGCGATTGGCGCAATCATCGTTGAACTGGGCAGCTAGAGTGCCCCTTCCTTTCGGAAGAGCGTCTTGAGGTCGGTCTCGGGCCGCGCGCCGTAATGGCTGATGACCTCGGCAGCCGCGATGCAGCCCATCCGCCCCGAGATCTCGAGCGACTGGCCGGTGACGAAGCCGTAGATGAAGCCCGCCGCGAACTGATCTCCCGCCCCGGTGGCGTCCACTGGCACGATCCGCCGCACAGGGACCGTCACGGTCTCGTCGCCCCGCACCAGGATCACCTCCTGGCCCGAGCGGGTGCAGACGACAAGTCCGGAATCTGTGGCGGCCTGTTCCAGCGCGGCGGAAAGATCAGTCTGGTAGAGCGACTCCCATTCGTGCTCATTGCCGATGACGTAGTCGAGATCCTTGACGAGACGGCGGAAATCGCCCCGGTGTCGGTCGACGCAGAAAGGATCGGATAGCGCGATGCCCGCCTTGCCGCCCGCCTCGCGGCAAAGCCTCGCGGCCCTCTCAAACGCCTCTTTTCCCTTCGGTTTGTCGTAAAGATACCCCTCGAGGAAAAGCACCCGACTGCTGCCGGCCACGTCGTCCGACACATCGTCCGGTCCCAGTTCGGACGAGATCCCGAGATAGGTGTTCATCGAACGCTCCCCGTCGGGCGAGACGAAGATCATCGAGCGTGACGTGGGCAACTCGCCCCCCGGCACCGGCGGGTTCACAAAATCCGTTCCGCCTTCGGCCATCGACTGCGCATAGAACCGCCCGAGCGCGTCGTCGTGGACACGCCCGATGAAACCGGTCCTGAGCCCGAGATTGCCCAACCCGGCCAGCGTGTTCGCCACCGACCCGCCGGGCGCCTGCACCCGCTCGCGCATCGCGCCATAGAGCATCTCGCCCCGCTTGCGCTCGACAAGCTGCATGATGCCCTTCTCGATACCCATCAGGTCGAGAAAGCTGTCGTTCACCGGCGAGATCACGTCGACGATCGCGTTACCGATGCCGACGACGTCGAATGTCGTCATACCGTCTTGTCCTCGTATGCGCAGAGATCCCGGATCAGGCAGGCGCCGCATTTCGGCTTGCGGGCGATGCAGATGTAGCGGCCGTGCAGGATCAGCCAGTGA
>CAZRNL010000454.1:0-2711 GCA_964601395.1 uncultured Silicimonas sp.
AAAGCCTTGAGACCGAGCCGGTCAGCGTCACAACTCCGAACGGCGTGGTCACCTGTCAACTCTACACCCGGAACCGCGTCCTCTGGGACCGCGCTGTCCACCGTCCCGACAGCATGAGCGTGCGGGAAGCGGACGAAATCTGCGTGACCGAGGGCCAGCGCCAGATGGGCAAGAGCTAGGAAACTCCCGTCAACGCCCGCCGGTCTCTCCGTTTGGCCACACCAACGCGATGGCAACTTGAGGCCCGAGTCGTCTCGCGCCCCGCTTTCACCTCGCGCCCCGCTCTGCTAAAACGTCCACCGAGCAGCAACGAGGCCACGTCCATGAGCAAATTCGAATACAAGGCCGTCCCCGCGCCGACGCGCGGCACCAAATCCAAGAGTGCCAAGACCACCGAGGATCGCTTCGCCCTTTCCATCACCGATACCCTGAACGAGATGGCCGCCGCCGGGTGGGAATACGTCCGCGCCGAGACCTTGCCCTGCGATGAGCGGAAGGGTCTAACCGGGACTTCAACGACCTATCAGAACATGTTGATTTTCAAAAGATTCAATCAGGTATCGCAACCGTTGCCACTCGATGCGCGTACAACGTCCCGGCCACTGGCAATGGAGCACGCGGATCCGCATCGCTCCGCATCCGAACAGGTCATTCCCCGCCGCATCACCACGCGCCCGCCGGACGACGAGCACAAGGCCCCGCCTCTCGGGGCGGCCCGTGGCGACGACTAACCCGAAACGTTCAGCGCCAGCGCGTGGATCCGCCCGACCAGGTCGGCTCCAAGTGCGTTATGCACCGCGCGGTGCCGCTCGATCCGGGTCATCGGCGCAAAACTGCTGGCCGAAATGGTCACACGGAAGTGACTCTGCCCCCCTTCCTGATAGCCCGCATGCCCCCTGTGCTTCTCACTTTCGTCTTCGATTTCAAGAGTATGAGGCTGAAACTCCTGCTCCAACCTGCTCCGCATCTCATCCGCTACACGCATTTTCTGCACTCTGCCCCTTCAAGTTTCAGGACAAGACGGTAAACTCTCCGGTCCGAGTCGGAAAGGCAGGTATGTGATGGCGGATGACCCATTTGGATTCGATCTTCGCGTCTCTTCGGACAAGAAGAAGCGTTCGCGCACGCGCCGTGGCATGTCCGGAGCGTTCGAGACATCGACTCGCGGATGCGAGCATCCGGGGTGCGAGGAGACGGGACAATACCGCGCGCCGAAGTCACCCGACGATCTCGACGACTACTTCTGGTTCTGCCGCGACCACGTGCGCGAGTACAATCTGAAATGGAATTTCTTCAACGGCCAGACCGAAGACGAATTCAACGCGCAGATCGACAAGGACCGCGTCTGGGGCCGTGAGACCAAGCCGTTCGGCAAGACGCCGGAGGAGCAGCGCGCCTGGGCCCGTCTCGGCGTCGATGACCCGCACCAGATCCTGGGCGAGAACGCGACCCGCAATCCCGGCAAATCCATCACCGGCACCCGCAAACTGCCTCCGACCGAGCGCCGCGCACTCGATATCCTTGATGCCAAGGATCACTGGACCAAGTCCGAAATCCGCAAGTGCTACAAGGCGTTGATCAAGGTCCTGCACCCCGACATGAACGGTGGCGACCGAGGACACGAAGAGCAACTGGGCGAAGTCGTCTGGGCCTGGGACCAGATCAAGGAAAGCCGCAACTTTCAAAGCTGAAACGGTCCGGGCGAAGTCCGCCCGTCCGATTGGAACTATGCCTGCTTTTCCGGCGTCAGGCTTCGACGAAGATCAGGCTTACGCCATTCAGACAATGCCGCTTGCCGGTCGGTGGCGGGCCATCATTGAAGATATGCCCGAGGTGGCTGCCGCACCGGCGGCAATGAACCTCGGTTCTCACGCTGAACAGCCTGCGATCCTCCTTGGTGCCGACTGCATCGGGAAGCGATCTCCAGAACGACGGCCAGCCCGTGCCGCTGTCGTACTTGGCTTCGGACGAATAGAGCGGCAGTTCACAGCCACGGCAAATGTAGGTCCCGTCCGCGTAAATCTTGTCGAGCGGACTGCTGCCTGCGGGTTCTGTACCCTCGTTGCGCATCACTTCATACTCGAGCCGCGAAAGCGACGCGCGCCACTCGGCGTCCGAGCGCATTACCTCGAAGGTTTCCGACGACGCACCGGAGCGGGCTCCTACCGTCACGAAAGCGGCACCTGCAAGTGCCGTACTCAATACCTCACGTCTGTTCATCATTCTCTCCTTGAGTGCGTGCTAACCATAGCGACTGGGTCGATCACGGAAAACTCACATCCTCGAGGTCGCACGTTACAGGTCTGAACCTGTGCAGATTGAGGGTTTTGGCCAGCGACGGTCTTGCACCTCGGGCAAGAATAAGGCACCTCAGTCTGAAAGGGCGTCTGGCGCCCGCGAGTGACTTCAAGGATCAGCCATGGACTACCGGCGCATAGACCTCGACGCGAAACCCACCGAGGACGTCAACGTCCGCGATGTCTTCGGAATCGACGTCGACATGAAGGTCAAGGGGTTCTACGAGGTCAACGACCGCGTTCCGCAGGTCGATCACACCTACAAATTCGATCCTGACACCACGCTCGCGATCCTCGCCGGCTTTCAGTACAACCGGCGCGTCCTGATCCAAGGATATCACGGCACGGGTAAATCCACGCACATCGAACAGGTCGCCGCGCGCCTCAACTGGCCCTGCGTGCGCGTCAACCTCG
>CAZRNL010000455.1:0-2697 GCA_964601395.1 uncultured Silicimonas sp.
GCGGCTGAAGTCCTTGTAGGACTCGGTGATCAGGTTGCCGTCCGGCCCGAGGTATTCGACGCGCTCGGAGAGGATATTCACATCCACCCCGCTGACGCGGACTTTATAGACGCCTGGCGGCTCTTCGACGCCACCGGGTTCTTTGTCGTCTTCGTCCGGGTAGTCCGGATCGGGCGGCACGGGGTCGTCGTCATTGCCCGGTTCGTAGATCACCACCGCTTCGCCGTCGAAGTCCGGGTCGCGGAACAGTTCGGTGGCCTTCTTGAAGTCCATGATGGTGAAGAACCACTTGTTGTTTTCCTCGTCGATGCGGGTGCCGCGCCCGATGATCTGCTTGAAGCTGGTCATCGAGGTGATGGTCTTGTCCAGCACGATGAGCTTGCAGGTCTTGGCATCAACGCCCGTGGTCAGCAGTTCCGACGTGGTGGCGATGACCGGGTACTTGCTTTCCGGGTCGATGAAGTTGTCCAGCTCGGCCTTGCCCTCGACGCTGTCGCCGGTGATGCGCATGATGTATTTCGGGTTGTCCAGCGCGAGCTGGCCTGCCGCATTCACCAGCGCCACGCGCATGCGCTCGGCGTGGTCGATGTCTTCGCAAAAAACGATGGTCTTGGAAAACGGGTCGGTCGCATTGAGGTATTGCATGATGCGCCTGGCCACCAGCTTGGTACGCTGGTTGAGCACGAGGATGCGATCCATGTCCTTCTGGTTGTATTCGCGCTGCTCGATTTCCTGCCCCAGGTCATCCTTCATGCCCGGTGGCGGCGTCCAGCCTTCGACGTCCCTGTCGATGTCGATGCGTACCACCTTGTAGGGCGCGAGGAAGCCGTCTTCGATCCCCTGCTTGAGGCTGTAGGTGTAAACCGGCTCGCCGAAGTAGGTACTGCTCGAAACGTATTTGGTTTCCTTGGGGGTGGCGGTGAGACCGAGCTGAACGGCGTTGTCGAAGTATTCGAGGATTTCACGCCAGGCGGAATCGTCCGCCGCGCTGCCGCGATGGCATTCGTCGATGACGATCATGTCGAAAAAATCGCGCGAGACGTGTTTGAAAATCTTGTCTTCTTCGTCCGGGCCGGTGATGGCTTGATACAGGCCCAAATGGATTTCGTAGGACGGATCGATCTTGCGGTTCTTGATTTTCGTCATGACCGGGCCGAAGGGCTTGAAGTCGTTGACGAGGGTCTGATCGACGAGGATGTTCCGGTCCGCCAGGAACAGAATGCGTTTGACCTCGCCTGCTTTCCACAGGCGCCAGATGATCTGGAATGTCGTGTAGGTCTTGCCGGTGCCTGTCGCCATGACGAGCAGCACGCGTTTCTTGCCGCTGGCCACGGCTTCGATGGCGCGGTTGATCGCCTCCACTTGGTAGTAGCGCGGCTCCTTGCCCGAAACATCCAGGTGGTAAGGCTGAACGACCAGCTTCTCGGCATCATCTTCGATGCCGCGATAGGTCTTGTAGCGATTCCACAATTCTTGTGGTGGAGGAAAAGATTCGAGCGGGAATGCCGTCTCGATTTCTTCACCGGCGGCGGGTACTTTGTTATGGGAAGCAAAGGCGTCGCCGTTTGAACTGAATGCGCTCGGCACATCGAGAATTTCCGCATAGCCGAGCGCCTGCTGGATGCCGTGGCTGACGGTGAAATTATTGTCCTTGGCCTCAACCACGGCGATGGGCACGCCCGGCTCCCATGACAGGACGTAGTCGGCGAATTTCTTCTTTTTCTTGTTGCGCGAGGACATGTTGCCGCGCACGACGACAGGGCCGGGGGCAAGCGTTACCTCACGCCGAATCTGTGTCATTGGCTCCCAGCCAGCTTTATTGATCGCGGGCGTGATGAGCAGGTCGCAGATGTCGGACTCGCTGAGTTTTTTCTTCTCTTTGCTATCCATCACGAACACTTCCTATCAAATGGATACCCAATTGCAGCCCTGCCCTTGCGAAGATAAGGGTCTTGGGCACTACGGTGCGGCCGGGGAGCACATTAACGTCCTTGGGGTTCATCCCGACAGACGCTCATCCAGCATCGGCATGGCCAAGGCCCGCTCGCGCGGACTGCCGCCGCGCACAGCATCGAATAGCACCAGCAATTCATACAGGGCAGGATTACGCCCCGCCGCCTCGGGTACCGTGGGGTAAAGGGGGTAAAACGCCTCGCCACGAACCGTGCCGTTCTTGTAAGGCCACACCGGCGCGAGTTCGCTGGGTTGAACGATCTTGTCCACCAGCGGCGCCGCCGCATACCCCGTCGGCATACCGCGCGACAGACTGCCATGGATTGCGGGAAAGGCATAACGCGCGCCGTTCAGCACGAACTGACGCAAGGCCTCGCGCACCACGGTGGCCTTGCCGGCCTGATCCTTGCGGGCCAACTGCGCCAGCACCGCGCGCTCGACACCGGCATGGATTTCGGAGGCGGTCAGGCTCAACTCGGCCGCCAGCACCGCGTAGGTCGGCGCCGGCCCTGGCTCCAGGGAAAGCCGCAACAACACGACCAAATCCTGGGGACGAAGGACCACTTGAGGATTGGATTTTGCGCTAGCCATGCACCGCATTCTCTATTCGCGAATAGAGAATATCGGTTAGTTTCCATTGACAGTCAAGGTCGTATCAGCGGACAGAATCACCATAGCCGCCAACCTTATTCGAGCCTGACCCCTTTAGCAGACCCCTACGCGCATGCGAAGCATGCTGGCTTG
>CAZRNL010000456.1:0-2683 GCA_964601395.1 uncultured Silicimonas sp.
AGGCGAATGCCAACGGAGCCTGGGGCTGCGTGTAACCGCCGGAGAGAAAGTGCAGCGCTGATCGGTCAGAAAGTGCAGCGCTCGGGGTTGAAGGAATCTATTGTAGTTGGACTGGGTGTTGGCTGGAAGAGAATCGGTCCTCCCCCATGGGGGAGGACCGATTGTGACGATCGTACTATTGGTCGGGGTTGTCGCTCATCGGCGGATTTTTTCTCCTGGAGGACCGCTTTCTGGCATCTTTCAGCCGATAGCTTTCGCCGGTTGCCTCGAGGATATGGCAGTGGTGCGTTAGGCGGTCCAGCACGGCGCCGGTCAGCCGTTGGCTGCCAAGCACCTCGGTCCACTGCTCGAACGGGAGGTTCGTTGTCACGATGATGCTTGTCCGTTCGTAGGCGGCGGAGATCACGTCGAACAGCAACTCGCTGCCGAGCTTGCTGGCCGGAACGTAGCCTAACTCGTCGAGGATCAGGAGGTCGAGCTTCGCGAGTTGGCCCTTCATGCGCATCAGTTGGCGTTCTTCACGGGCTTCCATGAGCTGCGTGATCAATTCCGTCACGCGATAGAATCGGACCTTCTTGCCTTGCCCACACGCGGCGATCCCCAAGGCCGTGGCGAGATGCGTCTTGCCCGTGCCCGGATGGCCGATCAGGATGATCGACTCCCGCTTCTCGATGTACTCGCCTCGCATCAGTTCGCTGACCAGAATACGGTTGATCATTGGTTGCGCCTCAAATTGAAAGTCTTCCAGCGTTTTGTAGTTTGGGAAATTAGCGGCTTTCAGACGCCGGTCCGCCGCGCGTTTCTCGCGATCGAGCAGTTCCTGCTCGCAAAGCTGCAAGAGGAAGCCGAGGTGATCGACGTTCTCCTTCGCGCATCGGGCCGCGATCTTTTCGCATTCCGCGTGCATGGTCGGCAGTTTAAGAGCCTTGAGGTGGTGCTTGAGCAGGACGGTGCTCTTTGTTTCAAGCTTCTTCATGGTGGTCGTTCTCGCAGGTCAGGAGTTGGGTGTATTGAAAGAGGTGAGGTTCCGGGATGTGGTGGTCCTGCAGATGCGGACGGCCATCGAGTCGGAAGAGCTTGGCGGGCGACTCGCGTCCTTCTTGCAGCAGGATCCGGATCACGTCGACCGTCAGCGCGCCGATCTCCAGTGCCCGCTCGATCGCCTTGGCCAAGTCGTGTAGCGGATGACTTTCCAGAAGCCGCAGGACCTTGATGAACTCACGGCGTCCTTCGCTGCCCGACTCCGATTCGAGCCGGCGTTGTAGCGTGTCGAATCCCTGCGGCAGGTTCCACGCTTCGAATGGCTTCCCGAAGTCGAGTGCGTTGGGCTTGCGTTCCAGTAGCGCCAGGTAATGCACCGGATCGTAATGGACGTTCTCCGCTTCCCAGTCCCGGACATGCTCGGCCACGACATGGCTGTCGGCGATGATGCGAATCCGGTCAAGCGAGCCGACGGCGGTTACGTCCCGATGCGCGTACTTCGTCGGCACGCTGTAGTCGTTCCGATCGAATCGGACCAGCGACAGGCTGTTGACCTTCGCATTCTTGACACGCCTGGCCTCGAAACGATGGTCCGGGATGGGAAGCATGGCTCGGCGGTCGTCTTCGAGCCGCTCCGACTTCGTGCCGTCCTTGCCTCGCAGCTTGCGCTCCAGATCCCTGCGGCAATCGTCGGCGAGCTTGCGGTTGAACTCCTCGAAGTCGTCGAACACAGGAACCGGCACCATGAAGTTGCGCCGGGCGAAGCCGATCAGATTCTCCGTGTGCCCCTTCTCGTTGGCCCGACGTACGAGACAGAAATGGCAGCCGTAAAGATAATGCGACTGGAGCCGCAAGAACTCCCGCGTCGGCGTTTTGCCACGCCTCCCGACGATCTTCGCCACGGCGATCTTCGAGTTGTCGTAACTGATCCGCCTGGGAACGCCGCCGAAGAACTCGAACGCACGAACGTGACCTTCCTGGAACGTCTCGGTGCATTCGCGGGGAAATGCCTGGCAGAAGAAGGCGTCGCTGTAAGGCAGCGACATCACGCAGAACATGACCTTGATCTCACGGCCACGATAGATGGCTTTCGCCTCGCCGAAATCGAACTGGGCTTCGCCCGGCGGATGCGCCAGCGGCATGAAGACTTCGGCTGCCCCTTGCTTGTAGCGACGGATCTCATCACGAACGACCGTGACTCCGCCCGTGTAGCCATGTTCCTCACGGAGCCGCGCGAAGATACGCTGGCCCGTGTGACGCTGCTTCCGGTGGACCTTCTTGTCCGCCTCCAGAATCGCGTGAATTATCCCGATGAACGGCCCGATCTTCGGCTTGTCTCGCGTCGACTTCTCGCGGGCCTCCGGAGGCTCCGGCCGGTTCAGAATCTTCTGGATCGTCCGGAAGTTCAGATTGTACTTGTTGCAGGCCTCACGCCTGCTCATGCCGTCAACGAGCACATCGCGACGAATTCTCGCCCATTTCTCCATGTCGGTAATCACTCATTTCCCTCGCGATCATGAGCATCGTGTGACTTGCATCGATCATTCGATAAATGCAAGTCTTGCTCAAAATCAGCGAGCAAGGGTAATGAGCGCTGCACTTTCAGACCGGCGAAATGAACCTGACCAGCGCTGCACTTTCAGACCGGCGTTTACATTCCACTCCAGCCCGTAGATGTGGTAGTCCTCCACAAGCCGCCACG
>CAZRNL010000457.1:0-2680 GCA_964601395.1 uncultured Silicimonas sp.
AGGACCAGTTGCGGCGCATCCAGATGATCTACCAGATGGCCGACACCGCCATGAACCCGCGCCACACCGTGCGAGAGATCATCGGGCGGCCGGCCGAATTCTACCACGGGCTGAAGGGTCGTCAGCTTGACCAGCGTATCGCCGAACTTCTGGAACAGATCGAACTGGACGACGGCTTCATCGACCGACTTCCAGGCGAGTTGTCGGGCGGGCAGAAGCAGCGGATCTGTATCGCCCGCGCACTTGCGGCCGAGCCGGAGCTGATCATCTGTGATGAGGTGACCAGCGCGCTGGACCAGGTGGTGCAGGAAGGCATCCTGAAGCTGCTCCTTCGCCTACAGAAGGAACTGGGGATCAGTTACATCTTCATCACCCACGACATCGCCACCGTCGAGGCCATTGCCGACGAGATCGTCGTCATGTGGCAGGGCAAGGTGGTTGAACAGGGTCTGAAGGATCAGATCCTGTCGCCCCCGCATCCCGAGTACACCGAGTTGCTGCTGTCTTCCGTGCCGACGATGGACCCTGGCTGGCTGGGTACGGCGGTCGCAGCGCGGCAGACGCTGGAAATTGCATCCAGAACTGGCGAAGCCTGACCCTTCAGGACACCCGGAGCCGGCGGTGCTCCGCCGAGATCGTTTCCCGTTCTGGGACAGTTTCCGTCAGTTCCGGGCTCTGTGCACGACAATCGGGTATATGGCCACTGAATTGCCGGAATTCCGCCAAAGCAACGCCGTTTCGTGCGCGTCACTGTCGAACAATTGAAACAAGCCATTGAAAAATCATGTCGCACCGATTTGCTCTGAAGACCTTTAGACGACGCGAAGATGGCGCTCTCACGTCTTTCGGATTGTTCCTGATCATAGCGATGGTCTGCGTCGGCGGCCTTGCAATCGACGTGTCAAATGCCGTGATGGTGCGCACCCATCTGCAGACCGCCGCGGACTCGGCCGCGCACGCCGCCATCATCGCACGCGAAACCGCCAGCGAAACCGATGCGAAGAATGCCGCCGTCGCCGTGGCGCAGGTAGCGCTGCCCGCGGCCGATTTCGGCGATACGATCTCGCCCAACGACATCCAGTTCGGAACGTGGGATGCCGCGACCCGCACGTTCACGCCGCAAGCGGGATCTCGGGAAGCCGTCCTGGTGAATACCCAGCGGCTTCAATCCCGCAACAACGGGCTGACCACATACTTCCTGCGGTTCGCCGGTCTCTGGAACATGGACGTGGTCAGCCAGTCGATCTTCGAGACCTATTACCCGACCTGCTTCCGCGAAGGTTTCGTGGCCGATCAGCGGGTCGACGTGCAGTCGAACAATACCTATCGGGCGGGCTTCTGCATTCACTCGAACAGCCACGTCGAGATGAACAACAACAACCTTTTCGAGGACGGCGTCATCGTCTCGATGCCATCGGAAACCGACGTCGTGATGCCGGTGGCCGGGTGGACCAGCAACACCGGGATCGAGAACGCCCTGCGCAGCGGCGCGTACCGCATCCGGATCCTGCAACGCATCGACGATATCATCGCCGGCTACGACAATCCCGCGTCGCCGTTCTTTCGGCCGGACTATCTCACCCTGCCGGTTCAGACGGTGAACCTTTCGACCAGCCAGCAGTTGACGGCTGCCACATGGCAGACCGGTCACGTTCATTCCGCCTCGTGCAGTGGCAATCAGCGACTGCGCATTCGCGCGGGCGAGACCATTCGAGGCGGCGTCATCGACACGAACTGCGTGATCGTCCTGGGCTCGAGCGTCACGCTCGAGGATGTTCTGATCATCTCGACCAGCACCGATCTGCGCGCGATCGACGGAGCAGCCGGGGTGGTGCTTGGGCTCGACGACAACTGCACCGCCGGGGGCGGTGTTCAGATCGTGACGCGCGGCGGGGTGCGGTTTACGGCCAATCTCCACATGCACGGCGTGCAGATCCTGGCGGACGACCTGATAGACTTCGAGGCCAACGGCAACGGTGTCCAGGGCGTCAGCCTGGTGACCAGCGGCGAGATCGATTCGACCTCGAACATGGAGATGGGCTTCTGCAACGGCGTCGGCATGGAAAACAACTTCGACGCCGAATATTTCCGCATGGCCTACTGAGCGGGACCGTCCGCTTGGGCTTTGACAATGCTCAGAAGGCCGCCTATCGTCGCGGCCCATGAGCCAGATACTGCATATCCCTACTGCACGCGCCGATTTGCGCGCTGGCCTCATCCTTCTCCTTAGCCGCCTCTGAGCGTGCCTTTCGGCGCGACCGCTCAGAGGGGACCACGCGCCAGGAAACGCTAAGGACAAAGAGAGACCAACATGACCCAAGACAAGAACCGCGTGTTGATATTCGACACCACGCTGCGCGATGGCGAGCAATCCCCGGGCGCGACGATGAGCCATTCCGAGAAGCTGGAAATCGCCGAACTGCTGGACGATATGGGCGTCGACATCATCGAGGCCGGTTTTCCAATCGCCTCGGAGGGTGATTTCGAGGCGGTGAGCGAGATCGCCAAACGCTCGAAGGAGGCCGTGATCTGCGGCCTGAGCCGGGCGAACTTCAAGGACATCGACCGCTGCTGGGAGGCGGTGAAGCACGCACGCCACCCGCGCATCCACACCTTCATCGGCACCTCGCCGCTGCACCGCGCCATTCCGAACCTGGACCGCGACCAGATGGCCGAGCGC
>CAZRNL010000458.1:0-2679 GCA_964601395.1 uncultured Silicimonas sp.
TTCTGGCGCAGGTGAGGCCGGCTCGCCGGATGCAAAAACGTCACAGTGGGCGGTTAGCAGACGTTTATCGCCCAGCACGTCGATTAGCTTCGGCGCAACCTGGTCACTCGGTCAATGTCGCTTTAACAAGATGTGGTGGCACATCGGGATCCAACCCAAGGCTGAGAGCAAGCACATGGATCGCCGCATAGAACCGGGTGATGGCGACAATGGCCTGCGTGGCCGGATGCCGAAGAGCAATGGGACTGGTCTCTTCGGCAGCGCCCGACACGATGACCGTCGCACCACGGTCTTGCAGGGTGTTAATCAGCATCTCGGTTCCATGCCGGGTGGCATCGTCCAGCAAGAAAACAAGAGCGGCCGTGTCTTTGTCTGCCAAGGCCAGTGGGCCGTGGCGAAACTCGGCTGAGGAAGCTCCTTCGGCAGCGAGGAGGCAGGTTTCCTTGACCTTGAGCGCCGCCTCCCCGGCGATTGCCAGACCCACACCACGGCCGAGGCAGAACAGTCGGCGCGCATTTGCCAGACGTCGAAGGTCCAGTTTCGGTCCGTTTTTCGGTGATCGAAGGACGGCCGGGAGTGCAAGGAGCTCATTCTGCAGCGCGCGGTTCCCGCTCTGCCCCGCGTGGATTGCAGTGACAGCGACCAAGCTCGCTACGAAACTCTTTGTCGCGGCAACGGCACGTTCAGGACCGGCCGCCAAGGGCAAGACAGTATCCGCAGTCCGGCCAAGCGCGCTGTCCAAGGTATTCAGCAGGGCAACCGTTTTAGCCCCGCCCGCAGCCGCCTTGCGGGTCAACGCCACAAGATCGGGGCTTGCGCCGGACTGCGAGATGGCCAACAGGGCGGCGTCATTCATGCGCAGCCCGCCGTCAAACAGACTTCCCAGCGAGGGGCCAAGCGATGCGACGGGAATTCCGGTGCCGATCTCAGTCAGATATTTAAAGAACAGTGCTGCCTGATCCGACGTGCCGCGGGCGCAGGTTGCGAAAAAGACGGGCGGCTCTTCGGCCCAGCTCTGACCCAAAGCGAGGTAGCCGTCTAGGTTTTCGCGCAACTGCCGGTCGATCACGTCCGGGATCTCCGCGATCTCCGCTGCCATCAGATGTCCCGGTCCGGTCATGCGGACACCCCGGTGATCATGGCGATGATCTCGTTCTTGTCGGTCTTTGCGGTTTCGCGGATGCCGATCTGCTGCCCACGTCGCAGCACGCAAATGCGGTCTGACAGGCGGAATACCTGGTCCAGGCTGTGCGAGATGATGAAGATCGCCAGATTGCGCGCCTTAAGCGCTTCGATCGTCGCCTCCACCCGGGCGGTTTCGGCCACGCCGAGCGCGGCGGTCGGCTCATCAAGCAACACCAGTTTCTTTGCCCAGTGGGTTGCCCTTGCAATGGCAACGCCCTGACGCTGACCTCCGGACAGATCCCGGATCGTGGCCGAGGCCGAAGGGATGCGGACGTCCAGTTCCTTCACCAGCGCATCCGTCTCGGCGATCATCCGCTTGCGGTCCAGAAGGCGGAACGGCCCTTTGACCGCCTCGCGCCCCAGAAACAGGTTCATGTAGACCGTCTGCTGATCGGCAAGCGCAAGGTCTTGATAGACAACCTCGATCCCGCGTTCTCGGGCCACAGAGGCATCGGCAAAGCTCGCGAGCTGACCGTCCAGCAGGATGTCCCCGGATGTCGGCGGGTGGACGCCCGAGATCATCTTGATCAGCGTCGACTTGCCAGCGCCGTTGTCGCCGACAAGGGCCACCACTTCGCCCGCGTGCAGGTCCAGCGAGAAATCCTGAATGGCGGTGACGCCGCCGAAGGATTTGCGGATGTTCTTCAGTTGCAGGACAGGGGTCATGGCAGGACCTTGCGAAGCTGGGGCCAGGGTTCGGACTGACCGAAGATGTTCTCGATTGAGACGACAAGCGGGGTGCCAGTGGAAACGCCGGCGATCCCGACCGCATAGGCGCGGGTGACGAAGGCCTGCCCGCGAAAGCCGAAAACCACGGTGTCGCCAGTGCGGGACAGCGTTGGACCGGTGGCATCGATCATGCCGTAATAGTCGATGGCCGCGGGCGGCGGGATTTCGACCGACCGCAGCGCGGCGGCTTCGGCGGTGGGTTCGGGTCCGACCAACGCCTTCACGTCATAGTCCGGGAAGACCGGATCGATGTAGAGACCGCCGCCAAAGCAATAGGCGCGGCCTGCGTGCAGGTGACTGACTTCGGTCAGATACAGCACGGCGGGGCGTTCCGGCAGGTCCTCGACGGCGTGGAGCGGCGTCGTTCCGTGCAGCCCGTTGCCGGGCTCCACTTGCGTCGCCCCCGCCTCGGCCAGCGCTTGCAGGGTGACCAGCGAAGTGGTGCCGGGAGCATTGATCTCAAGCCTGGCGAACCCCGCGCGGCGCAAGGCATCGGCCGTGCGCTGAAGGGTTGCAAGGTTTGGCGTATGCCGCACCTTGCGGGAGGCGTGATCGTAAAGCTGCGCCGGAAAGGTGGTTATCCCGGCAAAATGCGCGCCGTCCAGAGCATTGATCCGGCGCGCGACCTCTACCGCGGCTTCCGCGGCAAAACCGCCTTCGTGACCGCGATAGAACGTATCACCCTGCGTCTGGACGCGGGCGAGGATGGCTTGTTCGCGCCCTACTGCCTTTGCCGCAGCAGCGGCCTCGGCGGCCTTGTCGGTG
>CAZRNL010000459.1:0-2661 GCA_964601395.1 uncultured Silicimonas sp.
CCCGATTCTACGGCCCGCGCGAGATGGCGCGGATGAAGCTGATCCTGCGCGGCCGCCGCTTCGGCTTTTCGCTGGAAGAGATCCGCCAGTGGCTACTGATCTACGGCAAGAAGGGCGAACGGCCGCAGCTTGAGGCCTGGCTCCAGCTTGCCGACCGCCAGCTTGAAGCGCTGGACCGCCAGCGGGACGATCTTGATGCCGCCATCGCCGACCTGCGTGCCTTGCGCGAAACCGCCGTGCAAGAGATGGATCGGCTCTAGGACCAGGCGCAGCCCGTCCTGCCGCGCCAGCCTGCCCTTTCTTTGGTCATGCCAGAAGTCGGGCGCAGAATTCTGCTGACGTCCGGCACCGGTCATAGTGCTACGGATTGCCAGATGCCTACAATTTGCCATAAATCCGTCAAACCCGTGAAGCGGTTCGCGTGCTAACCGGCACGATCAAGGGTGTCTGGGGTGTCAGGATGTGGCGAGCTGTCCGTCGTTCGCGTCATCTGCTGAAAATTGTGGGAGCGTTGGCATTGTCCGCAGCGTCGGCCGGTGGAGAAGCGGTGAAAGAGCGCGCGCTGCAGTTTGCCTGCGTGACCTCCGCGCATGTCGATCCGGCACGCCTTTCGGACATTTGCGCCGGGTTTCTGGACGTTCTGGGCGCCGAGCCGGGCTTCCGGGTGCTTGGGTCTCAGGGCACCAGTCTTGCCGACGGACCCGGACTGGAGATCGACGTGATCCGCGCGACCGACACCCAGCTTGAACTTGTGGCCACCTGGATCGACGAATCGGGCCAACGCACTGCCATGCCCTCGTCCGGCTTCGTCATCATGGACACCACCATGTCCCAGGCCATGCGTCGCGACTTCTTCCGCCAGGTTCTGGCAAACCCGCCAAGCTGACAATTCTGCCAAGGAAATAGCTCATGTGCATTCTGTGCTCCATCCGTGAACCGAACGATCCGCTGGCCAGCCTGGACCAGCATCTCGACGGTTCGTCCGGCTCTGTCGTCGCGGCGCCCTTCACCTGGGACCAGATCGCGTTTCAACTGACCAACGGGTACTGGAACTGGTCCTCCGGCGGCTCGTTCAACGGAACCTACCGCTTCCAGCTCAACGCTGAGCGCTCGATGACGTACAACTTCACCGGCCTGACCACGAGCGAACGGGCCATCGCGGTTGCCGCGCTTGAGGCTTGGTCCGAGGCGACGGGCATCACCTTCATCTCCAGCGCCTCCACCAGCGCGAACCTGATATTCCGCAACACCGATACCAGCGGTGCCTATGCCAGTTTCAGCACCTCGGGCGGCTGGATCACGCAATCGACGATCAACATTCCCGCGAACTGGAGCCCGCAGCACCTGAACGGCTACATGCTGCAGACCTACATCCACGAGATCGGGCATGCGCTGGGTCTTGGCCACGCCGGCAACTACAACGGCAGTGCGACCTATGGCGGGGCTGGCACCCTTTACGACAACGACAGCTGGCTTGCGTCGGTCATGTCGTATTTCAGCCAGACCCAGAACACCGTAAGCTCTACCGACAGCTTCGCCTATATCGCAACCCTGATGCCGGCCGACATCATCGCGATCCAGAACCTCTACGGCTTTTCCGGCGCCACGAACAACGGCAACTCGGTCTACGGTGTCAACTCTAACATCGGCGGCTATCTCCAGACGCTTCTGAATCAGTGGACCGGGACGATCCCGGCGACCTCGAACGTCTATGTCGGCCAGCCGATCGCCTTCACGATCTACGATTCGAACGGCATCGACACCATCGACTTCTCGAATTTCAGCCAGAACCAGGAAATCACCCTGATCGAGCTGACCTATTCCAACATCGGCGGATTGGTCGACAACGTGACCATCGCGCGTGGCGTGGTGATCGAGAACGCGACGTCGGGCGGCGGAAACGACACTCTGACCGGGAACCATGTCGCCAACATCCTGATCGGCAATGCCGGCAACGACCGGATCTCCGGCAATGCCGGCAACGACCTTCTTTACGGCGGGACGGGCAACGACACCCTGTATGGCGGGACGGGGGACGACTGGCTGGACGGCGGGGCGGGGTCGGACCGGATGGAAGGCGGGCTTGGCAATGACACCTACATCGTCGACAGCACAGGCGATGTCGTGGTCGAGGCGGCAGGCGCCGGCATCGATACGGTGCGCACCTCGCTGGCCAGCTACACGCTGGGCGCCAACCTCGAGATCCTGGTCTTCACCTCGGGCCTCAGCGTCACCGGGACCGGCAACACGCTGGACAACACGATCGCGGCCGGGGCGGGGAACGACACGCTGTACGGCGGGGCGGGGCTTGACTGGCTTTACGGCGATGCGGGCAATGACCTGCTCTATGGCGGAGACGATACCGATGCGCTCTGGGGCGGGATCGG
This sequence comes from uncultured Silicimonas sp., assembly GCA_964601395.1. Classification (GTDB taxonomy): domain Bacteria; phylum Pseudomonadota; class Alphaproteobacteria; order Rhodobacterales; family Rhodobacteraceae; genus JAVJUV01. The sequence goes on from CAZRNL010000459.1 coordinate 2,388, forward strand.
CGATGACATCCTCTACGGCGGCAACGGCGGCGACAATCTGGAAGGCGAGGCGGGCAACGACCGGCTCTTTGGCGGCGCCGGGATCGACTGGCTGTTCGGCGGCGACGGCAACGACCTCCTGTACGGCGGTGACGACACCGACGCGCTTTTCGGCGGCTTCGGCAACGACACGCTGTTCGGCGACAATGGCGGCGACAACCTGGACGGCGGCTACGGCAACGACGTGCTTTATGGCGGGTCCGGAGTGGACTGGCTTTATGGCTCGTTCGGCGAC
>CAZRNL010000460.1:0-2660 GCA_964601395.1 uncultured Silicimonas sp.
GCAACCTTCCGCATGGCCGAGTTCGGCTTCTTCGGCGTCGTGGTGTAGACGCGGGTGCAAACGCCACGCTTCTGCGGGCAGGACTCGAGGTGCTGGGACTTCGAGCGTTTGACTTTGGGCTGCCGGGGCTTCCGGATCAGCTGTTGGATCGTGGGCATTGGGTCTCGTTCCCCGTGTTGCAACACTTCTAATTCATGGGGCGCGCGCACCCCGGTTCGTCGTCTCGCGCCTTCGTGCGTCCACAAAAACGCGTTAAACCGCAGCGTTCCCTCTCTGAGGAACACGCGGTGGGTATCCAGAGGATCGGGACCATGGGGTCCGGATCGTGACCACTTCAGTTCTGTTAAGGATCGGCGGTTCTGGGATCCGCTCGACCGAGTGCGGGCCGTATAGACAGAGTCGCAAGGGGTGTCAACAGCGCCCGGAACCAATCACCGTATACGCAGCGGCACCGGCATCGGTTGGGGCGAATGCCGCTCTCTCCAGAGGGTGAAAAGGCCTGTCGCAACGACGATTCCGGCGCCCAGCATCGTCAGTCCGTCCGGCCAGTCACCGAACACGAACCAACCCGCGATCAGGGCCACCACAAGGCTGGAGTAGCGGAACGGAGCGACGGCTCCGATGTCGCCCACACGCATCGCCATGACCGAGAATATGTACCCGCCAAAAACCATCACGATGGTTCCGGACATGAACGCCCAATGCGTCGCGCTCATCGGCCGCCACTCGATGAAAAGCGCCCCCACTGCCGCGAACAGGCTGACGATGATCGCGGTGCCAAGCGCCACCGTCATCGACGGCACGCTGGGGGACAACTGCCGCGCGGCCAGGTCGCGGACCGTGACGCAGAGAACCGACGCCACGGCATAGATCGAGTCCGTCGTGAAGTCTGCGCCGCCGGGGCGGACGATCAGATAGACGCCCACGAACCCCACCGCGATCGCCGCGAAGCGTCTCCAGCCGACCGGCTCTTTCAGGAACAGTGCCGCGGCAAGCGTAACGGTCAGCGGCAAGGCCTGAAGAATTGCCGACACGTTCGCTATGGGCATCCGAAACAACGCGGTGATGAAAAGCCAGGCCGCAGCGGCCTCGGCGACACTCCGCACGAAGATCAGCCACCGGTCCTTCGGCAGTGGCGGAATCCGGAACGTGCCCGTCGCCGCGGCGATCATCATCAGAAGCACCGTCACGCCAACCCCGCGCAGAAGCAGTATCTGAAACAGTTCGAGGTCGGAACCTAGCAGTTTCAGAAACGTGTCGTTGACCGTGAAGGCTGCCATCGCAGCCGACATCAAGAGGGCTCCGCGCACGTTGGGTGTCATGGGGAACAAGCTTTCCGAAAATCGATCTCGTCGGTTTCTCGTTCCACAGTTTCGGGGACCGCGCCAGAGGAATCGCTCTCGAACTGGCACGGCGCTGCGACACGCTGTAGGTCTCGTGACATGGCCGCAGAACAGACGCTCCTTGTTACCACGGTGAAGGATGAAGGGCCCCACATCCTGGAGTGGGTGGCCTGGCATCGCCTCTGCGGCTTCGACCGGATCATGGTATTTCAGAACGGCTCATCAGACCTGACACAGCGCTCGCTGAAGGTCATGCAGGGTCTTGGCGTCATCGAGTACCACGCGAACGAAGGCGGCCGCAGTTCGCCGCAAATCCGTGCCTACGCACGCGCCTCGGAATCCGAAGCCTTCGCGAAGGTCGACTGGTGCCTGGCGATCGACGGCGACGAGTTCTTCGTCAGCCGCGTCGGAGACGGCACGGTGGGCGCTCTGATCGACCGGATCGGGGACGCCGACGCGATGCTGATCAACTGGCGCAATTTCGGCAGTTCGGGTCACAAGGACATGTCGGACGCGCTGATCACCGAGCGTTTCACCCGCACGCTTCCGACCGATCACGTCGCCACCAGCCTGACCGGATTCAAGTCGCTGTTCCGTACCCGCGCCTATGCGCGGATCGGTATTCACACACCCAAATATCCGAAATTCGAGGAGATCCGCTCGGTAAACGGGTCCGGCGTACCGGACGGCGCGTTCCTGCGGCGGAACTGGCGCTGCATGGATCCCGGTGCGATGGCGATGGCGCAGATCAGCCATTTCCCCATCCGCGATGCCGCGAGCTTTCTTCTGAAGACGCTGCGGGGACGCGGGCACCAGGACGATTTCGCGGCCTGGGCGACGTACTGGCGGCGATACGACTGGAACATTGTCGAGGATCGGACTCTTGCCGACAGATCCGACGATCTCCGGCGCGAGATGGCGCGGCTGGACGCGCTGTCAGACGGTCGGCTAATGACCATTCGCCGGAAATCGCAGCGCATCTGGAGACAGAAGCTGGCCGACGCGCGGCAGGATCCCCGGAACGAGGCGTTCCTGGCGCGGATTCTCGCGATGATCGACGCCACCGGACAACCGGACAAGGAAAGGGCGAAATAGAAAAGGCCCCGCAACGTGCGGGGCCTTTGGTGTCATTCAGGCAGGACGGTGATCAGTCGCGGCTGTCCGGTGTCTCGACCAGGTCGGCGTCGATCTCGGTCGTCTCCATGATGTCCTCCATCGGAGCAGCCAGTGCCGCGGCGGCTTCCGCCTCGGCGCGAGCGGCCTCGATGACCTTCAGGTCGCGTTCCGCGGCGATCTTGCGCACCTGCTGCGTCGCTC
>CAZRNL010000461.1:0-2649 GCA_964601395.1 uncultured Silicimonas sp.
CTTCGCCGCACCTTCACCAGATACGCCAATGACCCGCAACGGATCGAAATGGACTTCGAACGCGCGCGGATCAGTCTGCTCGAGGACATGGCCGCTGAGGCAATCCCGGCGTCAGCTGCGAACCGCGACCTCATACAATCCTTATCGGATGCCGCCGGATCCATCCGGGATAGCAATCCCGAGATTGCCGAGAGCCGGGATCGCCTGAACAGGATAAGGTTGGCGCAGGTTTCGCCTGAGCAGGGTGCACAGATTTCTGAGGTGGCCGTGCAGGTTGCAGCAATTTCGGAAGATATTCTCCGCGAGGATTTGCTTGAAGACAGGTTCCGCCTTCCGGGAGTTCACCGTGACGATGCTGTGCCCGACCCTGTTGTACCGATCGATGCAGCCGAGAGAAACGCGGCATTGGAAGCGCAGGCGGCTCAGCTTCGGCTTTATTCGCGACTGACAAAGGTTTGGTTGTACCTGAAGGAAAATGACCGCGAAATTGCTATAGTCGGAAGTCTTGCAAGCATCATTGGTCTAATCGTATCCGTGATCTCCTTCTAGCGAGTTCATCCGCGCCGGAGGGTCGGGCGCGGCCCGGGGCTGGTCGCCCCGCGCCAGTCAGATCAGCCGCGCCACCCCCCCACTTTCCCCGATACACCCGCCCCGTCTCCGTGCTAGCCTCGCCCATGCTCCAGAAAAAGATCATCCCCATCGCCGCTATCCACGTCCCGGTCAAACGGGCCAAGACGCTGGACCCGGCGAAGGTCGAGGCGCTGGCGACCGACATGCTCGAGAACGGCCAGACGACCCCGATCCGCCTTCGCGAGGACGGCGACCGCTATGTGCTGATCGAGGGCTATCACCGGCTGGAGGCGCTCAGGGCGCTGGGGGAAGAGACGGTCGAGGGCTATCTGGTCCACGCCCGCCTGCACTGAGGCGCCTGCACTGACCCGCCTGCACTGAGACGTCAGGCAAGGCAGACCGGGTTGGCGCGGCCGAATTCGCCGACGATCTGGTCGAGAAGGGCGCGGAAGGTCTCGTTTTCGCCTTTCTCACTGGCATCGAAGCGGCGGGTTCGCTCTCCCGGCGGCCAATCCATCCTCACCACGGCGGACATTCCGGCCATGCGTCCCCGCTTGTCATAGCCGAACTGGGTCAGCGTCAGCGACGTGCCGCACCCCGGCGGCGTGGCGTTGGCCAGCGCCTGTTGCAGCGCGGCTATCCATTCGTCGCGACTTGCGGCCCCTGCGACCGACGGCAGCGCAACCGCCGCAACGCTGGCAAGGATCAGTCTGGTCGTGTCGCGGCGGGTGATCATGTGGAGCTTCTCCTGAGCTCAAATCTGGCCGAGTCCCCCGGGCCTGTCCATCCTGAAGTCCCGCCACCAACCTAGAAAGACGCCCAAGACATTGGCGTGATGCCTAAAAAATAGGCTTTTGCCGGATACCGGGGCGCTCGGAGGCGCGAGAAGCCTTGTTCCTGTGCGGCAAACTACTTTTGATCACCGTGAATTTACCTGGGAGGCGATCATCAATCAGTCGGTGCCAGACGTCGCGGTTTCTGCGCAACCCCGCGCCCGTGGTGCGCTTCGGCTGTCGTCGAAGACGCGCGGGCGCGCGAGCGTTCTGGACGGTCTGAGGCAGTCGGGTGCGACCAAGGCCCTGTTCCCGCAAGGCCGTCCCAGCCTTGAGGCGATCGTCATCAACACGGCCGGAGGCATCACCGGCGGCGACCGGTTCCGCATCGACGCCGGCGCCGGAGCAGGCAGCCACCTGACGCTGACCACACAGTCCGCCGAGCGCGCCTATCGCGCCCAGCCCGGCGAGACGGGGCGTGTCTCGACGCGGCTGAGCGTGGCAGAGGGGGCGCGGATCGACTGGCTGCCGCAGGAGCTGATCCTGTTCGAGGGCGCTACACTGGAGCGTCGGCTGGAGGTCGACCTGGCGCCCGACGCGCGCCTGTTGCTGGTGGAACCGGTGATCTTCGGGCGCCGCGCCATGGGGGAGCGACTGGGCGACGTCCGCTTTTCCGACCGCATCGCGGTGAACCGGGACGGCAAGCCGATCTACCGCGATGGCCTGCAACTGTCAGGCGATCTTGTCCACACAACGGCACGTCCGGCAACCGGCGGCGGCGCGGGCGCCATGGCGTGTCTTGTCTACGTAGCTTCCGATGCCGAAGCCCATATGGCTCCAATCCGCGCAGCCCTGCCCGAAACCGGCGGAGCCAGTCTGATCGGCGCCGATATCCTGGTGCTCCGGCTTCTGGCGCCTGACGGCTTCGCGCTGCGCCGCGCCCTTCTGCCGGTGCTCGACCGGCTGACCGACAACACCCTGCCCGCGTCCTGGAGGCTCTGATCCCATGCAACTTACCCCCCGCGAGAAAGACAAGCTTCTGATCTCGATGGCCGCCGAGGTGGCGAAGAAACGCCTAGCCCGCGGCGTGAAACTGAACCATCCCGAAGCCATTGCGTTGATTACCGACGCGGTGGTCGAGGGTGCCCGTGACGGACGCTCGGTCGCCGACATGATGGAGGCAGGCGCGCATGTCATCACCCGCGACCAGTGCATGGAGGGCATTTCCGAGATGATCCACGACGTCCAGGTCGAGGCGACCTTCCCCGACGGCACCAAGCTCGTCACCGTCCACAACCCGATCCGA
>CAZRNL010000462.1:0-2626 GCA_964601395.1 uncultured Silicimonas sp.
ACACCTTGATGACGGCGTCGTGGAAGTTGCCTTCCTCGCCTGCGGGCGCACCCGGCGCGCCCGACATGGTGAAGGCTTCCCGGTCCCAGTCGCAGGATGCGCCCAGCCGTTTCAACTGGTTCTTGATGTTGTCGCGCGACTTGACCTTCTGCTGCCAGACCAGGGCGGTGAAGTCTTCGCGGCTCATGTCGGTGCGGCGGCGGTTGCTTTTTGCCAGTTCGCGCTCGACCACCATCTGCGTGGCGATGCCCGCGTGATCCGTTCCCGGCTGCCAGAGCGTGTCGTGTCCCTGCATCCGGTGCCAGCGCGTCAGGATATCCTGGAGCGTGTTGTTGAAGCCGTGACCCATGTGCAGCGACCCCGTCACGTTCGGCGGCGGGATCATGATCGAGAAGGTCGGGGCACCCTCGCTGGCGTTCGCTCCGGCCTTGAAGGCGCCTGCCTTTTCCCACGCCTCGTAGATGCGGGCTTCAGCTTCGGCGGCGTCGAATGTCTTTTCCATGGGGTTTTTCCTTGCGCTTGGCGTTCGTTTACCTGCCCCCGACGGGAAGGAAAACCCGCGACCGGGACTTCTGTGGGGAAAATCGCAGCGCGGCGGTTCCGAGGGCGGACGGATGGCGCGGGGCAGCATCGGTGCAAGTCCTGCCGGCCACTGGACACCGGCGCTTTCACCGCTAGGGTTCGCAGCGACAATTGAACGGAGTGGCTCATGGACAAGTTCGGCAGGTCGCAATCGGTTCGCCGGTTCGAGGATCAGCGTTTCACCACCGGCCACGGTCTTTACGTGGACGACATTGTGCCGGAAGGGGCGCTTTTTGCCGTCTTCGTGCGCAGTCAGGTGGCGCATGGTGCGCTGTCGCCACTGGAGCTGTCGGACGTGCGCGAGATGCCGGGGGTCGTTCTGGCTCTGGCGGTCGAAGACCTGGAGGCGATGGGCATCGACCACCGGATGAACGCGGCGCTGGTGAAACTCGAGGATGGCACCAAGGGGGCGGCGACCGAGCGTCGGCTGCTGGCCAAGGAAAGAGTGCGTTTCGTCGGGGAGCCTCTGGCGATGATCGTAGCCGGAACCCGCGACGAGGCGAGGGACGCCGCGGAGGCGGTGATGGCCGACATCGAGCATCTGCCGGCCAAGGTCGATATCGCGCCGGGTGGCGCGGCGCTGCACGAGTCGGCGCCTGACAACGTGGCGTTTGATTGGGGGCTCGGGGACCGGGCTGCGGTCGATGCCGCCTTTGCCTCGGCGGCCCATGTGGTGCGCACGCGCGTTGTCGACAACCGGATCATCGTGAACTCGATGGAGCCGCGGGGATGCTACGCGGAATGGGATGGCCAGCGGCTGCATCTGGCCTTCGGCGGTCAGGGCGTCTGGGGGATCAAGAAGCAGCTTGCGGCCTGTTTCGGCCTGGAGCCGGCCGACATCCGGGTCACGAACCCCGATGTCGGCGGCGGGTTTGGCATGAAGGGTATGGACTACCCGGAGTATTTCGCCGTCGCCGCCGCGGCAAAGGCGCTTGGCCGGCCCGTGCGCTGGATGTCCGAGCGTACCGAGGCGATGCTGTCGGACAACGGTGGCCGCGACCTGATATCGGACACCGAGATGGCCTTCGATTCCGACCTGAAGCTGATCGGATACCGCGTGGACACGATCTGCAACCTTGGCGCCTACAACTCGCAATACGCTCAGCCGATCCAGACCGAGCTGTTCTCGAAGGTGGCGATGGGCGTCTACGACGTGCAGGCGGTGCGTCTGCGCTGCCGCGGCATCTTCACAACCACAACCCAGATCGACGCCTATCGGGGTGCGGGGCGGCCGGAGGCGATATTCGTGCTGGAACGATCAATGGACAACGCCGCGCGGACACTTGGCGTTGATCCGTGGGAGATGCGGCGCAAGAGTTTCATCCCGACATCGAAGTTTCCCTACAAGACCGCGATCGCCGACACCTATGACGTCGGAGATTTCAACAAGGTGCTTGACCGCGTGATGGAGGAGGCCGACGTCGAAGGGTTCGCCGAGAGGCGCAAGTCATCGCATGCAAACGGAAAAATCCGCGGACAGGGGATGTGCTATTACATCGAGTCGATCCTTGGTGATCCGTCCGAGAGCGCTCGGGTGGTCTTTGAGGACGACGGGACGGTCAGCCTTTACGTCGGTACGCAGTCGAACGGACAGGGGCACGAGACGGTTTATGCCACCTTCCTGTCTGACCACACCGGCATCCCGGTCGAAGCGATCCGCATCGTGCAGGGCGACAGCGACAGGATCCCGCAGGGCGGCGGCACGGGCGGTTCGCGGTCAGTCACGGTTCAGTCGACGGCGACGCTGGCGACGGCAACGGTGATCCGCACGAAGTTCGCGGAATACCTTGCCGAGAGGAACGGCACCGAAGGGGTCGAGTTCGACGACGAGCATTTCCGCATTCCAGGCTCCAACGCCACGCCCTCGATCCTGGACGTGGCCGCGATGGCGCGGGAAGAGGGACGGACCGACCTTCTGGATTTCCAGGAGCGCATCAAGCTGGACGCCCGCTCGTTCCCCAACGGCTGCCACGTGGCCGAGGTCGAGGTCGACCCGGAGACCGGCCAGGTCGCGCTGCGGCGCCTGCTCTCCCTCGACGACGCC
>CAZRNL010000463.1:0-2624 GCA_964601395.1 uncultured Silicimonas sp.
TCTGGGCCAGATCATTCCGCCCTCGACCCTCCTGATTATCCTCGCCGAGGTCATGTCCTCGGCCTTCCAGCAGGCTCAGTTCCGCGAAGGCCGCTTCAGCATAGAAACCATTTCGGTAGGCCAGACCTTTGCGGCGGCGCTGATGCCGGGGATTTTGCTGGTTGTGATCTATATCCTTTACGTTCTCGCCCGAGCCTGGCTGATCCCCGGCGATGCCCCGGCGATGCAGGATCGCACGCAGAAGGTGGACAAGGCGCAGGTGCTCGGCGCGATCGCGCCTCCGGTTCTGTTGATCGTGGCCGTTCTGGGGGCGATCCTGGGTGGTATCGCCTCGCCCAACGAGGCCGCGAGCGTGGGGGCGGTGGGTGCGATCCTGCTGGCCGGATTCCGCCAAGGTGCGCCGCGCGGGCTGATCCTGGCGGGAGCCGCGGCGCTGCTGGCGCTGGCTGTGGCGGCAGGTTTGGCGCCGGTCAGGTTGCAGCGGTCGGACACCGGGCTGACGCAGTACCTGATGGCCACAGCCTATGGAGGGTTGGGTCTGGTGGGGCTGGCCGCCCTTGCCTCGGCGCTCTGGGCGCTCGCTCGCGAGCGGTTGGTCAAACCGGCGCTTGCGCAGACCATGATCGTTACGGCGATGATCTTTGCAACGATCCTCATGGCGTCGTTCTTCAGTCTGGTCTTTGTCGGGCTGGGCGGCGAGCACCGGGTGGAGGCCATTCTGGAGATGCTGCCCGGCGGGCCGACAGGGGCGCTGGTCTTCGCCATGCTATTCGTCTTCGTGCTGGGCTTCTTCCTGGATTTTGTGGAGATCTCGGTGATCCTGCTGCCCTTGCTGATCCCGCCCCTGATCATGATGGGGCATGATCCGATCTGGCTGGCGGTGCTGATCGCGGTCAATCTGCAGACCTCGTTCCTGACCCCGCCCTTCGGTTTCTCGCTGTTCTACCTGCGCGGAGCTGCCCCGCCCGAGATAACGACCGGCATGATCTATCAGGGCGTGGTGCCGTATATCCTGTTGCAGGTGCTGGCGGTTCTGATCATCTGGATGATGCCGGCCATAGCCACCTGGTTGCCGCGCGTGGTGTTCTGACACCTGGGGCATTCTGCGTCTCTACCATCCTGCGTGGAAGCGTCTGGAGCAAGATAATGCGGCCAAGGACCCGCGAACGGCCGCGAAAAGACGACTTAGACCTGAGGGTCGAGCGTGGCGTCTGAAAGTTCGGGTGGAAACCGGGCCTTCGTTGCAGGTTATTCCGAGGGCTACCATGCGGGCTTGACCGCCGTTCGATTGACGTTGCTGTCCAAACTCCTACTCATCCACAAACCTGGGCGTCACCTTTCCCGGTTCCGGTGGCCGCGGCGCCCGAAGCCTGCGTCGCGCGACGTCACGATCGCTTCGGCACGGCTGTTGACACCGATTGCCGAGAAAACGTGCGAGACGTGGTTGCGAACCGTCTTGGGGCTCAGGCTGAGGTGTTCGGCTATGGCACGGTTGTCGAGGCCCGTGGCGACCAGATCAAGTACCTCTCGTTCACGCGCGGTAAGCTCTGCGAACCGGCCATCCTCCAGTGGCGTCGCCGGGAGGAAATCGTGAAGGGCGTTGACGAATGTTCTCCAGGCGGGTTCGTCCTCACGCGGGAAATGGTTCGGCGTGTCAAGTTCGAGGAACTGGGCGCCATGTATCGACCGAGCCAGAAGCCTTCCCTCCTCGAGGGGCACGACGGCATCGCCCGTCGAGTGGGCAACGAGCGTGGGGCAGCCGATCAGGGTCAACGCCGTGCGGATGTCGATCCTGAACATGTACTCCGTCAACATGGCAGCCGTATCCGGCGATGCAGCGCGGCGCTGCAACTCGCACCATGTCCTCAGATGATCCGGTGCGCTGTCGGGCTGAAACTGCTTGGCGAAGGCGGTCGCGAAGGCATGGTCCTCGCTCCCCCAGCCAAGTCGGATCATGTCCAGCATGACGCGCGCCTTCTCGGGCTCTAGCGGGATGTCGTCGCGCTTGTTGCGACCGCGCGCATATGTCCCGAACAGAACGAGGTGACCGACCCTTCCGGGATTACGGGCGGTGTATTCCAGCGCCACGGCACCTCCCTGGCACACCCCGATAAGGGAGAAAGCATCGAGCTTCAGGTGACGGACGAGAGCTTCGAGGTCGCGGACCCAGGCTTCGAAGGTAAGGTCGGCGACCGACCGGTCGGACATGCCACAGCCCCGCGGATCGTAGCGGACGAGCGTATATCGGTCCGACAGGGCGTCGAGCCATGGCCGCCAGGCGACGCTGCGACGCTGGAAGTCGAGATGCGTCAGCCAGCTGGGCAGAAGGACGACCGGCGGCCCTTCTCCCGACACGCAGTAGGCGATCTTCGCACCATCGTAGCTTTCGATGAACTTTATCTGGCCGTCGCGCATCGCGTTCCCCTTTGGATCGTCGCGACGTCCATGTTAATCGCGGCAAGATCGGCGGGTAAAGAGTTGCCTGACGACCACTTCGGCTTGGCGGTAGTCCCCGGAACTGCGAGACTAATCTGCCGGCCATCGAATTATGCCACAGAGACGGGGCTGAGTGGCGGAGAGACAGTCCGAAATGTCATATTTATCATGTGGTTAAGTGGTTGTTC
>CAZRNL010000464.1:0-2601 GCA_964601395.1 uncultured Silicimonas sp.
ACACTTGCACGCCATACGTGACCCGCAACTCGCGAAAGGCCATACCAATGACCCCTGCCACCTACATCACCATCGCTGCCGTCCTGTGTGGCGCGGCACTTCTCTATCTTGTCGTCTCCCGCACGATCAAGAAGCGTTCGGAAGACAACTGACCTGATGCGGCCTCGGGGGAAATGGGGCCGGACATTCGGATGTGCGGCGCTTTCCCCGGGGAACCGCGCCTGAGGCGGACACGTTTCTCCTTGAAGAAAGGAGAAATTGCCATGGACCGTCTCAGCATCTTCCTGACCTTGATGACCGGCGCGGTGGTCGCCGGCGGATTGCTTGTCGCTGCCTTCACCCTTGGATACTACTCTTGGCCCGTGATCGTGGTGCTTGCCGCCATTGGCTTCGGACTCGCCTGGCCGACGGGCTATGTCGTGTCACGGTGGATCAAACAGCGGGATCCCAATTTCGACCACACCCGCGTCAAGCCGGGCGCGATCCCGGATCCGAATTCCCGTGAGGTCTGAGCATTAGGGTCGGACCGGCGTCATGACTTGAATCAAGGTGCCTGGGCCTCGGTCGCCGCAGAATGAGACGTGCGGTAACCCGGAGACCCAAGTCATGATCCCGCTTTTTCTGATCCTCCACATTGTTGTCGGCGCCACTCTGGCCGGATCGGCCATGATCGTGGCGTTGACGCTTGGCTTTGATACGCTGAGGCCGCTGCTCACTGCGGCGCTCATCGGTGTCCTGATCGCATTGCCGGTTTCCTGGATCGTTGCGAAGAAAATCGGCGGCCAGTAGGGGCTATCGAAGTCAACGCAAAAGACCGGCCCCGACAGGGCCGGTCTTGCTGGGTCAACATTGGAGTTGTGCCTAGTTGGCTTCTTCCTGGATCGCTTCGCCGGCAGTCTCGACATCACGGCCGAAGCCTTCGGCAGTTTCGCAGGCGGCCAGCAGGCCAAGGGCGCAAAGCATCAGGGTGATACGCATCATGGGTCTCTCCTTCGAGTGTGCCTGCTCAACGCGGCTCACGCCGGTCCGGTTCCGGTGCTTGCGCTCTGGGAAAGGCGTCGAAGACTGAGGCCCTGGCCTGGTCGACTTCAGAACAGGTCGCCGCCCCGATCTTCCGCGATTGTGTCGGCGGCGATCGCACCACCAGCGCCAATGACAACGGGTACGCAGCCCTGCAATGCCATAGCGGCAATGGCAATCCCGATGATAACGGAAAGACGTGAGTTCATTGTCGGCCTCCGGGCACTGATGTGAGAGGTCTGCGAGGGGGTCCTGCATCCCGATCTGGCCGACTGTTGCACCGACGCGATTCCAACGCAATGCCGGACCCCCGGTCGAGCAGGAGTGAGTCGCAGTCGAATTGCGCCAAAATCACCTTCGCACCTGCAGAAACAGCATTTCGGCGGCCAGTTTCGCGCCTGCGCCGGTTATCCCCGGGCAAGGTGTTTTCGGGTAAAGTTTTATCCGATTTATCCACCGCTGCTTCCCCAGGGATATCTACAGCTTATCCACCGCTAATTTTCATGCTGCAGTGCTATTTTCTTGTCCCGTTCGCGGGTTTTGGTGACAGTTGGTTAACCGCAGAGGGAAACCGACGCGGCGACGCAAAGGCCCCTCGGAGCCGGAGTAGTCAGGTAAGGGACTTGTGCCCGGATATGACCTGCGACGGATCATGGAGGACACCGACGGAACCGTAGCTTAGGCAGCGGGAAAGTCGGGGAAATTCAGGGCTTTGGCGGCCGGGCGACAAGCCTTAGGGCGTATCGTTCGGGGAAGGCGTCAGGGTGTGGCTTCGGCCACGATGCAAAGACCGCGTCTGAGCACCTGGCGCCTTTTCCCGTGCCCAAAAACTCCCAAAACAGAACGAGGCCCGTCTGCTTGCGCAACGGGCCTCGTCTGCGTCAGTGATGCATCCGCGTCTGTAGCACCTGTGGGTCGCTTGATAGCGATCGGCTGCGAGGAAATCAACAAGATGTCGCGTCTCTTCTGCCAGAAACCGCAAGATGTGATCCATTGGCAGCAGTTTGCGTAGCGTTTCGCGTTTTGATCGCTTCCGTGGTATCGTGATTGCAGGGAAGGGAGTTCTGACATGATGCGCATTCTCGCATTGGCACTTCTCGTGATCGTTGGCGCCTATGGCTACGAGAAGGTTACTCACAACGACATCGGCGTCGGCCGTCTGGTCAACTCAGCTGCCGCAGGCGCCAAGAGCGCCTTTGCCGGCGGTTACGGTATGGCAACCGGGGTGACATCGGGTGTCGGAGGCGCCACCAAGGGCGTGGCAAACGGCGCCGCCGGACTGATCGGCGGCGCGGCGGGAGCGCTGGGCAACTAGGACCTGCTTGAAACCTCGTGCGCTTTGCGCGTGGGCCGTAACGGCATTGCCTTGGAGAGTGCCCTGCACGATTTTCTTCGGGATGATCGGAGTATCCTGGATGAAAACTCGGGCGGGTGAGGGGATTTCACCCGCCCGATATCGATACCGGGAATTTGGGATGCGCGTCGCGGGACAGGGATAACCTGCGTCGCTGCGGTATCTGATCTTTTAACACGACATCCACCGCAAAAGTTCCGACCAACCGAAGAAATTATCCGGCGGGG
>CAZRNL010000465.1:0-2595 GCA_964601395.1 uncultured Silicimonas sp.
AAGCTGCCACAACCCGTCAAGTCCAAGACAGCCGGGCATGATCGGATTACCGGGAAAGTGGCACTCGAAAAACCAGAGATCGGGCGTGATGTCGAACTCGGCGACCACATGACCCTTGCCATGCTCGCCACCGTCCTCGCTGATGTCTGTGATCCGGTCCATCATCAGCATTGGCGGTTCGGGAAGCTGCGCGTTTCCGGGGCCAAACAATTCGCCCCGCGCGCATTTCAGTAGCCCTTCGCGATCGAAACTGCGTGGAAAATTCGCCAACTGTCCTGCCCCCCCTTTATTATCGTTCGTCGGTTCGTTGTTGTTCCCTTACCAAAGGCGTCGAATGACGCGCAAGGGTCGTTCCATCCGTGACAATAACGCCGCAAGAGGGATTTCCAATTGAAACAGTCGGGACCAGCGCCCTATATTACGCTTGAACAGGGCGGAAAGCGGGAATGACAGAGCTTACTCATGCACGCGGAACGGAATGGCTGAGCGAGGCCGGTCTTCGACCGACCCGCCAGCGCGTTGCACTGGCGGCCCTTCTGGTTGGCGACGGCAAAGACCGGCACGTGACCGCCGAAAGCCTCCACGCCGCAAGCCAGTCCGCCGGCGAAGCGGTGTCTCTTGCGACCGTCTACAACACGCTGCGGGCGTTTTGCGAGGTCGGGTTGATGCAGGAGGTGATGGTCGACGGCTCGAAGAGCTACTTCGATACGCGCACCGAAGATCATCCGCATTACTTCTGGGAAGACGAAGCGCGCCTGACCGATGCGCCTGCCGATCAGCTCGAGATTCACCGGCTTCCCGATGCACCGGAAGGTACGGAGATATCGAAGGTCGACGTGGTGATCCGGTTGCGGCGGCAAGCTGGCGGTTGAAACGCTAAGCCGGGATCGGCTCGATCAACTCCGCTCCCTTGGCCCTGTTCGAATTCACTGCGGGATCGACCCGGTGGAACGTCAGCACATCCTCATCCGGCGCATGCATCAGAGCGGCCGCGCCTTTGCCGGCCTCACCCAGCCAGAGCGGCCAATCCTCGGACTCCAGGACGACCGGCATCCTGTGATGGATCGCCGACATCGTCCTGTTGGCACCGGTGGTGACGATAGCGCAAGTTGTCAGAGCTTCTCCGCCATTATCCCAGACCTGCCAGACCCCTGCAAAGGCAAGGATATCCGTCCCGGTGGGATAAATGAACCACGGTAGGCGATTGTCGTCCTTGTCCTTGGTCCACTCATAGAACCCGCTTGCCGGGATCAGGCAGCGCCGCTCTCGCGCCGCAGCGCGGAACGCGGGTTTCTCCGCAATTGTCTCGGCGCGAGCATTTATCAGCAAGGGTCCGTCAGCGGGTGTCTTGTACCAGTGCGGAACAAATCCCCAGCGCATCGGACGCAGCCGTCGGCGGCCCTCGTCGCTGGTGACGGTATGCACCTGATTTGTCGGGCATACATTGTAGTTCGGAACGTATGGAAGATCGTTGGCAGGCACGGCGTCGAACAGATGAGCCATGGCGTCGTCGGGCAGGGTTATGGCAAAACGTCCGCACATTCCGGGATGGTAACATCCAATCCTGAAAGTAAAAAGGCCGCCACGAATGACGGCCTTTTCCGATTGCCAGTTCACTTGATCAGTTGTTCTCGTCGTCCGAGACAGGCCCCGTGTCGCGCTGGTCCATGTCGTCCAGTTCTGCGGCGCCGATATCTTCGAACAGTTCCGCAATTTCCAGATCGGCAGCTGCCTCGTCTTCGGCGTGCTGGTCGGCGACGTTGATGCCCTTGGCCTGAAGTTCGGCCTCTTCTTGCGACCGGGCGACGTTCAATTCGATCTCGGCCTCGACTTCAGGATGAAGTCGGACCAGGAGCTTGTGAAGTCCCAGTTCCTTGATCGGTGCAATCAGAGCGACCTGACGGCGATCGACCGAGAAGCCTGCCGCGGCGGCAGCGTCTGCTGCGTCGCGGGTGGTGACGGATCCGTAGAGCGCACCGCCATCCGAAGCCTGCCGAATCACAACGAACTTCTGACCGTCCAGACGGTCGGCCATCGCCTGCGCTTCTTTCTTGGTCTCGAGGTTCCGGGCCTCAAGTTGAGACTTGTCGGTTTCAAAGGCCTTTATGTTGGCCTGCGACGCCCAAAGCGCCTTCTTCTGCGGAAGAAGGAAGTTGCGGGCGTAGCCGTCCTTTACGGTGACGATGTCACCCATCTGGCCAAGCTTGGCCACACGTTCGAGAAGGATCACTTGCATGGGTCTTCCTCCTTACTTCACGGCATAGGGAAGAAGGGCAAGGAAACGGGCGCGCTTGATCGCACGGGCCAGTTCACGCTGCTTCTTCGCCGAGACGGCGGTGATACGACTGGGGACTATCTTGCCGCGCTCGCTGACGTAGCGCTGAAGCAGTTTGGCGTCCTTGTAGTCGATCTTCGGTGCATTGTCGCCCGAGAAAGGGCAAACTTTGCGGCGGCGGAAAAACGGTTTTGCTGCCATGTCTTAGCCCTCCTTAACGACGTTCGCGACGGTCGCCGCGATCACCGCGGTCTCCGCGGTCTCCGCGATCACCGCGGTCTCCACGATCACCGCGCTCGTCGCTCTTGCGCATCTGTACC
>CAZRNL010000466.1:0-2595 GCA_964601395.1 uncultured Silicimonas sp.
TATGACGACCTTCGGCTTCTGCGCCGAAGCGCCGTTGTCCAGATAGACCAGCGGCTTGCCGTTGACCTGCCGGGACAGGATCGGAAAATCTTTCCGGACCTCGGCGACGTCGTACATCAGGTCGGTGCTCCTATCGACACGCCCAGAAGCGCTACGGTCACCATCAGGGCGATGGCCGCTGCGAAGGACGCCAGCACGAGAACGCCCAGGCTTTTCATGAACGATGCATAGCCGTGCAATGCGTCAATGAAGTTCACATTGATCCAGATGCCGAACAACAGAAGCGCTATGGCATAAAGCCCTGCCAACGTCGGCAGGAAGACGGCCAGCAACAGTTGAATAAACTGTGCCGGCAGCAGGGCGGCCTGGAAGAACACTCCGACCAGAAGCGATTCCTCGAAGCTGCCCTTGCCGCCCATCTTGGACCCGATCTTCCACACCGCCAAGGCGTAGGACAAAAATACCACCGCCAGAAGCATCGTCATTGCGAAATAGGACATCACTGCGTCGGGCGGGACCGGCAGAAGCATATCGCCAAGCCCGCCCATGACGACGCTGACCAGAACGATCAGCGCAAAGGACGGCCAGATCACTTCGCGCGGGACGCCCAGTGACAGTAGCCTGACGGCGGCTTCCCGGGGTTCCCGGTACGCCTGCCGACCGATGGAGAATAGTGCTTGTTCCAAACTCATACCCCGGATGCTGAGGCCCGGCCTGCATTGACCGAGATACCGGCGACCCAGAACACGAGGAGGGCCGCGAATGCAAGACCGCCGACAAGGTTCAACGCGACACCGGCGCCGATAAACCCCGCGGTCAGTCCTGTCAGAAGCAAAAGCGGCGTCGCGGCAAGAAGCCCCCAGAACAGCGCCATGCGCACCGCGTATCCGGTTGCGGGACGACCGGCGATGCGCAGAACTCCATGTAGCAGCAGCGCCAGAACGTAAAAGATCAGCGGCGCCATCAACAGCCAGGCGAACAAGGCTCCCGCAAGAAGCGCATCAAGTGAGACCGACGGGTCGAGAAAGGCCTCGCGGCTCAGGCGCGGCCATTGGGCGACGAAGACGATCCCGCAAGCCCCCATCAGCACCGCTAGTGCGCGGTCCTCGCGGACCGTGTCGCCGATGCGGCGCCGGATCACCTCACGCGGGGCGCGGTAGGTCCGGGCGATGTCCAAAACGATGCTCACGGCCCCTGCTCACCCCTTGCGGCGGCGGGCAAGCCAGCCCTCGAGACGTCCGAGAATGTCAGCCGCGATCGCCGCGTCCTCGATTTCGTCGATGGCCTCCGCCAGGAACGCCAGTGTCAGGAGATCCTGTGCTTGGGACGCCGGAAGGCCGCGCGACCGAAGGTAAAACAGCGCCACCTCGTCAATCGCACCCGTGGTCGAGCCGTGCGAGCAAATGACATCGTCGGCGTAGATCTCCAACTCCGGCTTGGCCAGAAACTGGGCGTCGTCATCCAGAAGCAGCGACTGGCTGATCTGGTAGCCGTCCGTTTTCTGCGCGCCGGGCTTCACGAAGATCTTCCCCTGAAACGCGCCGACTGCCCCATTGCGAAGCACCTTCTTGAAAACCTGCCGACTTTCGCAGTTCACCGCGTCATGCGTGATGAACACCGTGTCGTCATGGTGCAAGCTGCCATCGCCGAGGGCCGCGCCTGCGATGTGCGCCACGGCGTTGTCGCCGGTCAGCTCGATGTATGCTTCGTTTCGGGTCAGGACACCGTTGGCGGTCAGGGTAAACGACTTAAAGACCGATCCCTCGCCCAAGCGGGCGAAAAGATGCGTCACCGCGCGACGTTCGTGGTCGCGTCCCTGTGCCCGGACATGGTGAAAGCCGCCGCCGTCTGCCACCTCGACTTCCATGCACTTGTTGAAGCGAGCCGCCGCCGGGCCGTTTTCCAGCAATGTCAGGTCGGCACCCTCGTCGACCCGGATCACGAAATGCAAGATGGCGTCACTGTCGGTCTTCTCACGAAGATAGATCAGGGACACCGGCTTCGACACCTTGCCCGTGGCTCGGATCACGACACCGTCGGTTGCGAACGCCGTGTTCAACGCGGCGAAGGGACGCGCCACCGGGGTCTGAGCCCGCGTCTCGATAACTCCGTAGAGGTCCTTGGCCCAATGGATATCCGTTTGCATCGCGCTCGGCAGAAGCTCGATCTCAAGACCTTCAAGTGTCAGATCATCCGATGCCGCCTTGTCGAAGATCCCGTCGCGGAAGACCAGCCGGAGGCAGTCGATACCTCCGAATGTGGGTGACTCGTCATCATTCTGAAAGATCGCCGCGCTCGGAGCGTCGGGTGCGTTAAGATCGTCCGGTCGGGTAAAGCGCCAGTATTCGTCCCTAGGTCCTGGCAGGCCCATGGCGTGCAGCCGGTCCAATGCGTCCTGACGCGCCGCGCGGGCCCAGACGGCGCCTCCCGGCATTGCCAAACCGGACAGCCGCGCTTCGGTCACATCCTGTTTCGCCTGCGGCAGTCCCATCATGCCACCTCCGCAAGGATGTCGGTGTAGCCGTTGTTCTCGACCTCAAGGGCCAACTCAGGACCGCCCGACTTCACGATGCGCCCATCGGCCATGATGTGAAC
>CAZRNL010000467.1:0-2594 GCA_964601395.1 uncultured Silicimonas sp.
AAACAGATGACCGAGGACCTGACGACCTTCATCCTGACCAGCATCACCGGCATCGCCAAGGAAAAACGCAAAAGCGGCACGGACACCGAGACGGTCATCGAACGGACCAAGTGCCTGCTCAACACCACGGGCATCGAACCTCTGGGAGGGGAGCTCGCCGAAATCCTGTCCCGCTCGTTCATCATCCGCTTCGACATGGACGAGCAGGCGAGCGATTGTTTCCTCGAGGCCAAAATCCTGGCCGCGCTCCGAGAACACCGTGATCTGATCGTCTCCTCCCTGATGAAGCGCACAAGCCACCTGCTGGCCATGCTCCAGGCCGGCGCTCAGGAGAAGGTGATGAGGCTTTTGCACCGAAGCCTCGGCAACCACAGCAAGCGGCGATGCAACGATTACCTGAGCCTCATGTACCTGATGATGCTCGCCGGTGAGCAGCAGGAAGTGGTCGACCGGGCGCTGGAAGAACTCCATCCGCAGTTCGTGAGCCGGATCGCCACGCTCAACAGCGTCAGCCTCGAGACCGCCCGCGAGTCAAATCCCATCGCCACCTGTCTGGCGGCGCTCTTCAAGGCCTACCGGCACGCGCTCGAAGCGGACCGGGAGAGCACCGCGTTGAACGTCGCCAAGACCAACAAGGCGGCCTTCCTCGAACGCTACCAGATCGATTTTCGGAACGAGACCACCGTCGAGGGCGCTCTGGCCCGCGACCTGTTCGTGGCCATCAAACGGCTGTCCAAGGATTTCGGTTTGTCCTTCAGCATGAACTCGGTGCAGCAGTTCGCTCAGCGGTTCTCGAACGACCTGGACACCATCCGCCAGGCCGGATTCGAAATCGCTGTCAACCGGTCGGAGCATTCCGTCCGGCGCACCGCCACTTACGACATCACCTTCCTCGTCTGACCTTTTCCCCTACCGCCGCCTCCTTGTGCGAAGGGTACCCTTCGCAAACCGCGAAGGACCTTCGCGCCTGTAAACAACGTTAAATCAAGCTGTTGAGCCGATATTGCGAAGGTGCGAAGGGTTTCAGGGGTCCACCCCCTTTACTCAGAAAAAAAACATCGCATGCCGTGACCGCGGGTCTCTCATCGGACCACCTGTTTTTTTCCGCTCATACGTGAGTAATTCCCCCGGTAACCTTCGCACCTTCTTCTTCCTTCTTCATATCTAACAGCAATATCAATCATCTACAGCACCGCGAAGGCTCCTGCGAAGGTTCGAACCGCATTCATCGACCTTCGCACCTTCGCATCCCGGCGGTACAGGCTCCGCTCCGGTAGGTATCCCATGAACCGGAAATCACCCGATTGGAGCAGGGAAAGTGAGCCTTCTCAAACTCATGATGCAACAGACTGCTGGAGGATCGACCCTGGCCGACACGAACGGTCAGGCCCCGATTGTCTCCGGGCAAGAGACAACGGAAGAGCAGCGCAGGGATGATCCACCCGCAGTCGAGACCTCCGGAAAGACCGCGCTCTATGCGGCCACGAACCTGGATTCTTGGGAAACCGACAAACCTCGATACTTCGCGCGGGACGTGGGCATGGACGGCATCTGCTATCGCCGTCTGGACCCGGAATACTACGCCTGGCTCCGGCACAAGATGGCGCTGGCCAAAAAAGCGCTGGAGGCAGGACGACTCGATTCCGCAGCCTTCGACGGATTGCGAACCCGCTTCAACGACATCCATGCATGGGCTGTCGCACGTTTCGATGAGAACGAGCTTCTCGCCGCCGTTCGGAGCCTCGATCCCAAGACCTATCCTCCGCCATCGATTGACCCGGCCGCCCAGAGTTGCCCCGCTTGTGCCGCACCCGTCTCTCCGGTTGCATGTCCCCCTGCGCCGGATATCGAGCAATACCTTTACCCCAAGGACGGGGAGTGGCGTTTTACGGAGAAGGTCCCGCATTCGGCCATCGACAAGGTCGATGCCATCCGTGACCAGGCGCTTTCCCTCGGTTGGTCCGAGGCGCGGCTCTATCAGAACCGGGGACGGTTCCGCTTCCCCTGCGGCGAGGATTTCGGACTCGTCTGTTTCGTCGATGCCAACGAACGCATCGGCGAAGTGACCCGGCGTTACGTCGAGATCATCGGCCCGCCACCGCGGGAGAACCGTCTTCGTTTCCACAACCCGGACGTGGACCAACCATGGCTAAAGAGAACGAATCCAAAAACATGAAACGAATCTATGCCAACGCCAGGGACGTCCTGCCGTCCGAGGTGCTCGATGCCGTCCGAAGGCATTTCACCGGTCTCCTCTGGGTGCCGAGTGATGTGGGCTTTTACGAGGAACGTCGCAAGCTCGTATTGGCGCTCAAAGGACAAGGCGTGCCTACCCGCGAGATCGCCCGATTGTCCGGCGTGACAACCCGCCGGGTGCGCCAGATCGTGGCTCAGAGTCGCGATGAATCCACACCGACGCATCGCGATCCGCTCCGGTAGGTATCGAAGGGGTTTCCCAAGAAGAGGGCGAAATCCGCTTTCCGCCCCGAACCCCGATATGCCGAAACGAAAAGCGCGGTGATCATGGCAGACGACAAGGCCCAAGACAGGATCGGAAAACACGACGCGGGTCAGCTCAAACGCTGGCACCGCAA
>CAZRNL010000468.1:0-2589 GCA_964601395.1 uncultured Silicimonas sp.
CGATCGTGCGAATCTCGCTTGTGGCCGAGCAGCCGCCGACGGCATGGAATACCTACAGCGCGCAGGAATACGGTTTCTATTCCAATGTGAACCCGAACGTGGATCACCCGCGCTGGAGTCAGGCCTATGAGAAGCGCATCGGTGGCGGTCTGTTCGCAAAGGAGGAACCGACAAGGATGTTCAACGGGTATGAGGCGGAAGTCACCTCGCTTTACGTCGGCATGGATCTGACAAAGTTCCACTGATGGTGGACGGGCCGATTTGCTTTCCGAGGCGTGGCGTCATGGCTTTTCGATTGCCGAAGGGCCGGGGGTTTCGCGCATGACGCCTGCGCAACGTGTGAACCTGTCGCTGTCTCGGGTGCCCGTCTGGCTTCTCTATCTGTTCGGAGCGTTGGTTCCCTGCTGGTTGCTCTGGCTGGGGCTGACGGGAGGTCTTGGCGTCGAACCGATAAAGGAACTGGAACACAGGCTGGGAGAACTGGCGCTGCAACTGCTGATCGCCACCCTTGCAGTGCGTCCTCTTCTGATCTGGACCGGCATCAGCCTGATACGGTTTCGTCGCGCCATCGGCGTGATCTGCTTTTCCTATGTGGTGCTGCATCTGCTGGTCTGGCTGGTGCTCGACGTTCAGATCCTCGGCCAGATCTGGGCCGACATCCTGAAGCGTCCCTATATAACTGTCGGGATGGCGGCTTTCGTTCTGATGCTGCCACTTGCGATCACGTCCAACAATCTGTCGCTGCGCAAGCTCGGGCCGAAGCGCTGGCGCAAGCTGCATCGGCTGACCTATCCGGTCGCGATCCTGGGCGCGGTTCACTACGTGATGCTGGCCAAGGGCTTCCGCATCGAACCGCTGGTCTATCTTGGCATCGTGCTCGCGCTTCTGGCCGCGCGCATTCCGTGGCCGGTGAAACGCGCCGTCATATAATATGACTTCCCGCTGCCGCGCGGATCGCTACTGTCCGGCCTATGAACAGGCAGGACGCGCCTCGGGCGACACTTCTCATCATGGCCGTATTCGTGCTCCAGCCCTTCGCCATCGGCGGATGGCTGGCACTGATCCCGTACGTCATGGAATCGCTTTCGCTGTCCAAGGGACAACTGGCACTTGCGTTGATGGGAATGCCGATCGCGCTGATACCCAGCCTTCAGATTGCCGGCCGGGCCATGTCGTCGTTCGGCCCGCGTCGGGTACTCTGGACGTTCTTTCCCATACAGGCGGTGACGGTGCTCTTGCCGCTCTGGGCCTGGAGCGCGACTTCACTCTTCGGCGCATTGTTCCTGCTAGGCGCATCCGCGGCGTTCTGTGAAGTAGCGATGAACGTCTATGCCGGGCGACTGGAGAAGCGCGCGGACGTGATGATCATGAATCGCTGCCACGGATTCTGGGCAACCGGAATCATGGGGGGCTCGGCCTTCGTGGCGATTTTGACGGCACTGTCGCCCGGCCAGATGATCCTGCTTCTGGCGCTGGTTTCCGGGGCAGGGGGTGCCTTTGCGGCGGTCTATCTGCCAAGGCTCGGCGACGACGAAACGGGAATCGCGCCGCCACGCAGAAATCTGGCGCAGTTGCCGCCGGCTCTGATCTTCGTCGCGCTCTTCATGTTCTTCGTAACGTTGACGGAAGGTGTCATGGCCGACTGGTCGGCTGTCTATCTGGCCGAACGCTGGCAGGTTCCGACTTCGAATGCCGGGATCGCGGTGACGATCTTCGCGGCGTTCATGGCGGGCGGAAGGTTCATCGGCGACTGGATGAAACGGCGAATGGGGAGCGTGGCGCTGGCGCGTCTGACGACCGGCTCGGCCATTGCCGGGGTCTTGATTCTGGTCGTGCCGTTACCGGTCTGGATCGCCTTGCCGGGCTTCGCGCTGGTCGGCTTCGGGATTTCGGCGGCCTATCCCCTGGGTGTGTCCGCAATCGCTGCGCTCGATGACCAGTACGAGTCGGCCAATATAGCCATCATGGCCACGGTTGCCCTGGGGGGATTTCTCGTGGGCCCGCCGCTGATCGGTTTCGCTTCCGAAGTATTCTCGCTTCCGGTCGCCTTCGCCCTGCTGATTCCCGGGCTGATTCTGGCGCTTTACCTGACAAGATGGCTGAAACCCGTGCCTGGTTCGGAAGACTGAGCCGGGGATTCCCCGTGAAGAGGACGAATCCGCCGCGATTCACCTGAAGTGGCCCTCGGAAGGAATTTGTTCGCGCAACGATATTCCTCCGGAACCCTGCCAGTGGCGGTGAATCTTGCGTCAAACCCCATATTTTGTTAGGTGACGCAGGGGCCAAAAAAAAAGTGTCATATTTCCCGAAAAAAGCTCTTGCGGTCCCGGGACCCAATCCGTAAATACCCCTTCACCGGCGGCGCAGAGATGCTCCAACGGGGCGCCAGACGGGCCTCAGGGCAACGAGACGCAAAAAAAACAGAGATTAATGAGGCGGGGCGCGCCGAAGAAGTTAGGGCGCACTCAGTCGATTTTGTCTCTCCGCTCTTTGAAATCGCTAGTAACTGAAGAGATATGTGGGCGGTTTGGTCCTTTCGATGGATCGACGACTGCATATCAACCTTCCTAGGCTTCGGCCGATGATGGA
>CAZRNL010000469.1:0-2588 GCA_964601395.1 uncultured Silicimonas sp.
ACGTCAGCAAAATCCCTCGTGTCGCCGGGATCAGGTGCGGCGTGAACTGCACACGTACTTTGCGTCCCGCAACTTTCGAGAATTCCTGATCGAACTCGCCCAGGTGACGATGAGTGCCGCCGATGGAATAGCCCCGGACATTCTCGAACAGTTCGGAGAACAGCAAATGCTCCTTCAGCGAACGGCCGGCTCCCGATGCCGCCGCCTTGAGGTCCATGATGATGTCGTCGAGATCGATCACGCCCGCCGCGATAAGCGGACGAAGTGCAAACTGGCCCGTGGCCGCATTGCACCCGGTGCCAGCGACCAGTCGAGCCTTCCGGATGTCCTCCCGGTAGAACTCGGTCAGTCCGTAGACCGCCGTGGCCTGCAAATCGACGGCGGCATGTGCCTTGCCATACCACGCCTCGTAGTCCGATGGGTCCCTCAGCCGGAAATCCGCGGACAGGTCGACGACTTTGAGATCCTTTGGCAATTGAGAGATCACCGCCTGCGAAGTTGCATGCGGCAAGGCGCAGAAGACCAGATCGATATTCGAGAAATCGATATCCTCGATCCGTTCAAGATCAGGCAGCGCCATGTGCCGCAGATGCGGATAAACCTCGCGCATCGGCTGACCCGCCTTGCGGTCGCCCGAAAGTGCGGCGATCCGGAACGAGGGATGGACGGAAATCAGTCGAACCAGTTCGGCCCCGGTGTATCCCGAGGCACCCAGAATGGCGATTTTATGGGGCATTGGCCCACTCCTTCAGAATTTGGCTAGCGGCTCAGGGCGATGACGACCCTGTCAGGCGGCGTGAAACTCGGTTCGTCGTCGCAGAAACCTCGTCGCCTGATCACTCACTCGGGCGGGATCGCCCGTGGTCAGAAACATCGGCACCTGTCCGGGGCCCTTCATTTCGGGACGCCGGTCGAGATAGTCGGCCAATGCGGCCGCGACGAGGTCGGGCTGGCTGAAGACCTTCACTGCAGGCCCCAGCGCGTCCCGGAAGATATCCTCAACGATTGGATAATGCGTGCATCCAAGCACCGCGGCATCGGGCTCCGGCATCTTGCGTTTCAGCGCATCCACATGGGACCGGACCAGCGCCTCGGCCAGGATCATGTCGCCTTCTTCGATGGCGTCTACAACACCTCCGCAGGCCTGGGCCTCGACGTCTACGCCGATCGCGCGGAATGCCAGTTCGCGCTGAAAAGCCCGACTGCGGACCGTTGCAGGCGTCGCGAACAGCGCCACGTGCTTGACCGCTACTTCACGAGGTGGGGAGTTGTCACCCCACTGGCGCTCGGTCAACGCCTCGATCAGCGGCACGAAGACGCCCAGAACCCGCTTGTCGCGCGGAACCCAGGACTCCTGCATCCGCCGCAAGGCCGCCGCCGAGGCCGTGTTGCAGGCCAGAATCACAAGGTCGCAGCCCGCATCGAACAGCCGCTGGCAGCCCTTCGTCGTCAGTTCAAAGATGTCGTCGGCGTCCCTTACACCGTAGGGCGTATGGGCATTGTCACCGTAGTAGACCACGGGCTGATCCGGCATCACTTCGGCCACCCTGCGATAGACCGTCAGCCCCCCGAGCCCTGAATCAAATATTCCGACCGCCATCCGAACTTGCCCGCCTGTGCCTGGCCTCGAATTCGAACCCGAAGTCGGGTTCGAGAGGCCTCGGCGACAGGGCATAGGTCTGACGGCGCAAAAAGTCCATCATCGCCTTCGGATCTTTCGCTCGCGCCTCGATCTCGTCCCTTGGAATGGCGGTCCCGATGACAAGCCTCACGGGTTCATCCGTCCGGCGTCTGAACTCCTTGATCAGAAGCGCCATGCGCAGCGTCGTATGCAGATGACTTGCCACCTGGAAAAGTCGCGAATTCGCGCCCTCGAACCAGACCGGCACCACCGTCGCACCGCTTTTCGCGATCATCTTGGCGGTGAAAGTTCGCCAACCGGGGTCCATCGGATGCGAGAAAGGCTTCGCCGAAGTCGAGACCGTACCGCCCGGAAAAACGCCGATCGCGCCACCCCCGGCGAGATAGTCCAGCGCGATCTTCCGCGTCTCGACATTCTGCGCCAGCGCATCCTTTGTCTCGTCAAAGGAAATCGGCAGAATCACCCGCTCGAGATCCTCGGACCTCCGAAATATCTTGTGTGCCAGAATGCGGAAATCGCCGCCTCGGCGGATCGTCAGGATATGCCCCAGCATCAATCCGTCGAGGATGCCGTAAGGGTGGTTCGCGACAACGACCAAAGGTCCATCGGATGGAATGTTCTCAAGCGCGCCGCCCATGACGTCGAGCGAAAGGCCATACCGCGCGACCATCACTTCCCAGAAGTCCGCTCCACTGGCCACATCGTCCTGATAACCTGCCGCCCGGCGGATCAGGTTCAGGCGTCCGGTTGCGTTCTCGAGAGCGCGGATCACTGCTCGACCGCTTCTGGAGCGGGCCGAATACGAGTACGAGATATCACGCGCTACGTGCTTGTTCACGAATGCCGTCCAAATGACATTTTCGTGCCCGTCTATGGGCTAGCCGACATTCTGGCGAGCGTTCATGACGGGACTGTGACGGTTTTCCCGCGATACTTGCTCGTTCGC
>CAZRNL010000470.1:0-2563 GCA_964601395.1 uncultured Silicimonas sp.
GTTCACTTGCGGGCCGCCAGGAATGATCGTGACCGACAGGCCGCATTCTTCGTATGTGCCGTCGGCGACGGACTGGTAGAAGCCGCCATGCTCGGCCTGGGCAACCCAGTTGGTGCCGTAGCTGACTTCGGTCAGATGGCCGGCAGCCATGGCGGTTGAGCCGGTCAGAGCCGCGATGGCTGCGCCGGTCAGCGTTTTCGAAAAGGACATCCTCACCTCCAGGTTCTGTTCTTCTTCGCATTTGTGAGGCGTCGCCGGGGACCTTCAATTCTTCCCGAACCGGTCCAGCCCACCCCCAAAGCATTCGCCTAATGAATAGACAGTTCCCGGCGATTCGCATCCTCTTTGGGCAAACTTTCTTTCTCAACTCGGTTGCAGCCGCGACTTCCGCGCGGCAGTGTCATCAAAGTTCGGATCACGGGAACGTTCATGGAAGCCCTTCAGCCCGAGGAAATTGCGCCGCCTTTCGCGCGCTATGCCCACGGCGTTCTGGTGCCCGAGGATCACCGGATGATCTTCACTTCGGGCCAGTTGGGTCTGGCCGCCGACGGTTCCGTACCCGAAGACGAGATTGCGCAGGCAGAGATTTGCTTCGCCAATATCGATGCGATCCTGGCCTCTGGCCGAGCGGGGCGCAGGGACGTCGTGCGGATCAACGCCTTTGTCACGGATCGCGCCTATATGGCTGGTTACATGGCGGCGAGGGATCGCTGGCTGGCGGAGGTCACTCGGCTTCCTGCCTCGACACTGGTGATCGTATCGGGATTCACGCGGCCGGAGTTCCGGGTCGAGATCGAGGTGGTCGCCGCGGTTCCGAAGGACAGGTGACGTGCCGGGGCGGTTCTTTTCGGGATCCGTCTGCATGGGACGTCTCCGGGCGGCGGGCCGCGGAGCAGGAATGTAACTCAGGACGATAGAGTCGTGGTCCGCACGTCCGAGCGGACTTTCATTGAAGATGCGCGCTGGCTCTTAGAGACGGCGGGCGATTTGGAGTTCACAGCGCCTTAATGCCGTTTGCGTTGCGGTGCGGCATGAGTTATGCTGCATTGCAGAAAAAGGGGCTCAACATGGCCGGGAAAGTCATCACCGTCGCTCAGCAGAAGGGCGGGGCAGGCAAGACTACCATCGCTGCCAATCTCGCGATTGCTCTGGCGCGCCGGGGCAAGAGCGTCACGCTTCTGGACACAGATCCGCAGGGGTCGCTTGGCCGCTGGTTCATGACACGCCGTGCCGCTGGCGATCCTGGCGTCGAGTTCTCGACAGCAAGTGCCTGGGGCGTGTCCTACGAGTGCGACAAGCTTCGGAAAAACTTCGATTATATCCTCGTCGATACGCCGCCCAAGATAGACAGTGACCTGAAACCCGCAATCCGCGAAAGCGATCTTGTGATCGTGCCGGTTTCGGCCAGTCAGGTCGATGTATGGGCGACCGAAGGCGTTCTGGATCTGGCGCAGCGCGAGAAGGCCGAGATCATGGTTGTGCTGAACCGCGCCAAGGCGGGGACACGCGTTGCCGATGACGTGGACCGTGCGTTGAAGGAACTGGGTGTCGAGCGCGCAAGAGCGGTTCTGGGTCACCGCGTGGCCTTCCCCGAGACGATGGGGGCCGGAAAAGGTGTTCTGGAGCGCGGCAAGGGTCTGTGGTCGGATGAAATCGACGCACTGACAGACGAGGTTCTGGCCCGAATCGGGTGACAGAGCAGGGAAACTCCGAACCGACTCTGATCACCTCCCCTGAGATTTCTTGACTATTTGCATCGAACGGCTCGGGCCGCATCGTTTCGCTGTTCAGCGATACATGTGGCCGTTGCCATATATTGCAGGAAATCGTCTACAAATTGACTAAAGCTCACCTCAAATTGCACGGGTTTTCATGGTCCTGTGGATGCAGTGAGGGTCAACAACGAGTGAAAGAGTTAACCATGAAACGTACCCAGACATTGCTGGCAGTTGGCGTTGCCATTGCATCCTTTCATACGGTACCCGCATACGCCGGCTCTGACGGACAATGCAGCCGGGTCGCCTTCCTTTCCTTCTGCCATGACAGAGCGCTGTCAAAAGCCCCTTTGGACAGCTTTCGCGATGGACCGAAGCCGGCCAATGTTCTGCCGCCTGCGAAGGAGGTCGATCCCGTCACCGAAATAGTCATCGACCAGTCGACCGACGGCGACTCGCCCGACGAGGTGGAGAAGGTCTCGAAGAAAGCCGAGAAGGCAGCGGCCAAAGCAGAGAAGGTTGCAGCCCGGAAGGCCGCGAGGGCTGAAAAGAAGGCTGCACAGAAGGCTGCGCAAGCCGAAAAGAAGGCGGCAGAGAAGGCTGCGCAGGCCGAAAAGAAGGCGGCAGAGAAGGCAGCGCAGGCCGAAAAGAAAGCGGCAGAGAAGGCTGCGAAAGCTGCCGAGAAAGCCGATAAGTCCGAAAACAAGTCCGACAAGGCAAAAGAGGTCGCTGACGATAAAGAGACAAAGGCGGAGACTGAGTCTTCGGACGAGAACGAGGAAACCTCCGACGTCGGGGAAGAGACGGCAGAAAAGGCCGACGACGCTGAGGAGACCGTCTCCGAGACC
>CAZRNL010000471.1:0-2559 GCA_964601395.1 uncultured Silicimonas sp.
TCAGTTCCTGCAACCGGTCCAGCATATCCTGAAGCTGGTCGCCCGTGATCTCCTGCCGTTCCTGGTTTTCGGAAAGCTGCTGGTTCTCCTGATCGCCCTGCTGTTCGGCAAGCTGGCGCATATAATCCTGCATCGCCTCGCGCAGTTCCTGCATCAGTTCGGCGATTTCCTCGTTCGTCGCGCCGTTCTCGATGGCCTCGGACAGACGATCCTGTGCACGGCGCAGGCGTTCCAGCGCGTCGCCCAGATCGCCCTCCTCGATTTCGAGCGCGATGGTCCAGAGCACTTCCGCCAGTTCATCGACGGTTTCGTCGTCGAGACGGTCAAGCGATGTGTGGGTTTCCAGCCGACGCACGGCGATGCGCAGCTTGAGATAGACCGTCTCGGAGCGGAAGATGTCATCGGGCTTGTAGGACACGGCCCGCAGCACCTGAGCCACGCGCGCGCCGTTCGAGCGGTTCCAGAGAAGGTCGCGTCGCTGTTCTATGATCGCTTTGGCCAGAGGATCGAAGAAGCGCCGACCGGGCAATGTGTCGAACTGCGGAGCCGAGAGGCCTTGCTGACCTGCCGCATCTTCCGCGAAAATCTCGGCCACGATCGGAAGATTGGACCAAGGATGCTTCGAGAAATCGTCGATGGCAACCTCGGAGAACTCGGTCCGGTCGCCCGAAATGGTCATCGGCAGGTCCAGAACGATCATCTCTCGGTCTTCGGGTTCGGCGGCGAGACCGTAACGCCGATCGACCTGACCAAGATCAAGCGTGATCTCCAGCCTGCCGCCGGTCACGCCGTAGTCGTCGCGGGCCGTGAAGGACGCCTCCATCCTGCCGCCCTGCCCTTGTTCGATAGGTCCATCGAACTCGACCTCCGGTGGCGCATCCTGCCGCGCGTCGATCCGCCATGTGCGGCCGCCCGGTCCCTCGATGCCGATTTCACCCGACTGGATCACCTCGAACGACTGGCCCGGATCGGTGGCGGGCGGTACATCCGACGTGCGCCCCGAGACGGTTTCGTTCAGCGTCAGCGCGCCCACTTCACCGTAGAAACGAATGGTCACGCGGCTGCCTTCCGGCACCTCGAACGTCTCACGTTCGATATCGTTCAGGTAGAGGCTGGGTTGCCCGGTATATAGCGGCGGCTCGATCCAGCCTTCCCAAACCGGGCCCGAAGCCAATGCGTCACCTCTCGGGGCGATTTCGGTGACGCTGGCAACCTTCAGGAAGGATCCGAACAGAAGCGCTACCGTGAAGGCCAGGAGAGCGACATAGCGCAGCGCATAGGGGTCTCGGGTCGCAAGGCGCAAATCAGGCTGCGGCGCGCGCGCGGCGCGAAGCCGTTCGGCCATGCGGGCAAGGTGCGTCTTCCAGACGGCTTCTGACGCTGAATCGCCTGCGCCGATCGCCTGAGTGTCGGATATCGCGGAAATCGGCCTGCCCGGCAACGTGCGGTCGAGCCGGTCCAGAACTTCGGCCTGGGACGGCCAGCGGAAGCGGCGAAGTCCATAAAACAAGGACGCTCCGGCACCCAGAACGGCCAGAACGGCAATTGTCCAGACCGCTTCCAGCGGCAGGACGTCCTGAAACCCGAGCATCAGGGCGGCAAGCGCAGAAAGGCAAACCGCCCAGAATGGCCAGAATGCGCGCACAAGCCTCTCGGCCAGCGACCCCGCAAAGGTCAGCCTGAGGGGCCACGCCAGCTGCTTTGCCGCGTCAATCGGAACGTCGCGTTTTTCTCTCATGTGCCCATATATTGGGCCGGGATCGAGTCATGTCGACCCCTCGAGCCATTCAGGGATGCTATCCCGATTTATGATCTCGTCAAAGGTCGGACGAGGCCTGATGACAGCGAATTGATGCTCATGGACCAGAACTTCGGGAATAAGCGGTCTTGTGTTGTATTCCGAAGACATCACAGCGCCGTAGGCGCCGGCCGAGCGGAACGCAACGAGATCTCCTGACGCAAGCGGCGGAAGGGGACGCTGGCGGGTGAAAGTATCACCCGATTCACAAACCGGACCGACGACGTCGATAGGTTTCATTTCGGCCCCGGCCTCTGCCTCGGCGACCGGAACGATATCGTGCCACGCGCCGTACATCGCCGGACGAATCAGATCGTTCATGGCGGCGTCGAGAATGAGGAAGTCCCGGCCTTCGCCCGATTTCACGTAAATGACGCTCGAGACGAGGATCCCCGCGTTGCCAGCAATCAGGCGGCCCGGTTCGATTTCAATCTCGCAGCCCAGGTCTCCGACCGTGCGGCGGACGACATCGCCATACTCGATCGGCAGAGGTGGCGCCTTATTCGAGCGCTCGTAGGGTATACCAAGCCCGCCGCCCAGGTCCAGCCGCCGGATTTCGTGACCATCGGCACGCAACTGCCGGGTCAGTTCGGCGACCTTCAGATAGGCCTGCTCATAGGGCTCCAGATCGGTCAGCTGGCTGCCGATATGCACGTCGATGCCCACCACCTGCACCCCCGGCAAGGCGGCAGCATGCGCATAGACCTCGCGGGCGCGGGAAATCGGGATGCCGAACTTGTTCTCCTTGCGACCGGTCGAGA
>CAZRNL010000472.1:0-2545 GCA_964601395.1 uncultured Silicimonas sp.
CAGCATGAATGCTCCGAGGAACACGCCTGAAAATACGGTGATCCCCGACCGGACCCGATCAGGAACTGCGTCGGTCATCATGTTCCATGCGCCTTAGAATTGCGATGA
This sequence comes from uncultured Silicimonas sp., assembly GCA_964601395.1. Lineage (GTDB taxonomy): Bacteria > Pseudomonadota > Alphaproteobacteria > Rhodobacterales > Rhodobacteraceae > JAVJUV01. Next base: position 109 of record CAZRNL010000472.1, read on the forward strand.
TCTCTTCTTCCAGCCGACGGTTTGTCGCCACGACATCCCCCAGAAGCGCGACAAGGAACGAGATGTATCCGCAGACCAGAAGCGCGCCGCCGATCACAAGGGATTGCACATGTCCGTCGCCCTCCCCCATCGCATAAAGGATCAGGAACCGGATAATCGGGATCAGACCGATTCCTGCCATGATGAAACCGATGTTCATGAAGGCGCGCAGTGGCCGGTACATCACGAAACTGCGGAGAATCGTAACCATCTGACGGAAGACGAACGACTGAACCGAACTGAAAAGCCGTGAAGGACGCTCGACCTTGTTTGTGCTGACCGGCACTGAAGTGACCACCATCCCGCTGTTGCCCGCCGCGATCAGGGTTTCAGTTGTATAGCTGAACTTCGTGAAAACCGTTGTCCGCGTGGCGGCCTCGCGGCTGTAGGCACGAAAGCCGGATACTGCGTCTGGCACGTCTATCTGTGCCAGGTTCTTGACGACCGTGCTACCGATCCGCTGTAACATCCGCTTCGATGCAGAAAAGTCGGGATTCTCGAAGGGCTTTCGGTCGCCGACGACGATATCCGCCTCGCCTCGAACGATCGGACCGACCAGATCGGCAATCGACGCCCCGTCGTACTGGCCATCACCGTCAGTGTTCACGATGATGTCCGCACCAAGTGACAGTGCCGTGGTAATGCCCTTCTGAAACGTGCGGGCAAGTCCCAGGGTCTTCTTGTTGACCACGATGTGATCGGCCCCTGCCTCGGCGGCGATACCCGAGGTCCCATCGTTCGAGCCATCGTCGATGACCAGGACTTCGACTGCGTCTACACCCTCGACGACGCGCGGAACGGAACGCACGACGTTCGCGATATCGCGCGCCTCGTTCAGACAGGGAATCTGCACGATCAGTTTCATGCCATGCCTCGCTTGGATGCGTCTTCTAGTGAAACGCCTTCCTTCAGGTTCGAATCACTACGCGGAACGCGCCAGCATTCAAAGTCTGTCAAAGACATTTTTCAAACGCGGGTCGGCGCATGATGCGTTCAGGTACCGTTCCTGTTCCCGCCGGTTGACTTCCGACGACGATAGCCGGCGCCGGTTTCCAGCGGGCTGATTAAGGGCATGGAAAGAATGCTGTTCTAGAGACCTTCATCACCAGCGTCGTGCGACGCATCTCTCGGAAAGGAAACAGCATGAAGACTCTTGTCACCTCCGCCGTGCTCGCGATTGGGTTTGCCACCTCAGCGAGCGCCAACGAATTCGCGCCGGCAATGCAGGATTTCTACGCCAGCGAGATTGCGAACTGGGCAGCCTCGCCAATTCTTGTCGATGCGATCGTCGCGCAGAACAGCCGGACCATGGCCTACGACCAGGCCCAGATCGACGCGCTGGACCTGACCTGGCGGGCCGAGGTTGGCGGCAGCGATAGCCCGACGATCACTCCCGTCCTCTTGAACGCCGCATCCGACTTTCTGCGCGACCGGGTCAATTCCTCGGGTGGCCGCATTACCGAGGTCTTCATCATGGATGCGCGGGGGCTTAACGTTGCGGCGAGCGATGTCACTTCGGACTACTGGCAGGGTGACGAAGACAAATCCACAGAAACCCACGGCCTCGGGGCAGGCGCCCTGCACTTCTCCGGAGTTGAACTGGATGAATCGACCCAGCGCTATCAGGGTCAGATTTCCCTGACCATCTCGGACCCAGCTACCGGCCAGCCGATCGGGGCAATGACGGTGGGCGTTGATGCGGATTCACTGATGTGAGCAGACGTTCAGAAAGGACGGATCAGATGGCATCCAATATCAAAACCTTTTCAGTCCCGCTCTTCATAAGGGTTCTGATTGTGATGGTGTTCGTATCAGCGACACTGGCCTTGATGACATCGGTCCTGTCGCATCGGACAAGTCGAAGCGTGGCGGAACAAGGCGTCAGAGCTGCCGCATACGAGATCACGTCGCTTTTGACGGGCAATCTGTCCGGCGCGATAAGATTTCGAAAGATCGAAGATCTTGACGAACAACTCCGGAGACTGAAAGCCAACGTCGGCGGCAGGTTCGTGACTGCAGTCGTCGTCGGTTCCGAGAACAATGTCCTCACGTCTCTGGGGGATAGCGAGACCAACGCTGAAATCGCCCAACTGGCCCGGGATGCCTTCACCTTGGGAGAAACCATTGTTGATATGGACGGCTTTCTCGTGGCGGTACCGGCGAAGTCTGGGGAAGAGGGTGCCACTATTGGCAGCATTTCAATACAATGGTCGCCTGCTCCGTTCCTCGCCGAGATCGCGAGCGAGAATAGGCAGCAGCTGGGCTACGCCCTAGCCGCGCTGATCACGCTACTGACAATGTCCGGATTATTCCTCCACTGGTCGTTCTCGCGCCCGCTGAAACGCATCACAGAGCGCACATCGGCTCTTGCCGAAGGGGACCTGGAGACCGAAGTCTT
>CAZRNL010000473.1:0-2520 GCA_964601395.1 uncultured Silicimonas sp.
TCAGCCGCATCATCGGCGGCGACCCGATGGGCGCCTTCCAGTTCAACCATGGCCGTCAAGCCGAGGAACTGATCGAGGCCGGGCTGCTGCGTGACCTCACCGATATCGCCGATGCCAATGGCTGGCGGGACGTGATCTATCCGGCGTCGCTGCTGGACAGCTGCACCGTCGACGGTCGCATCTACTGCGTGCCGGTGAATATCCACTCCTGGCAGTGGCTATGGCTGTCGAATGGGGCCTTTGAGAAGGCTGGTGTCGCGGTGCCATCCAACTGGGACGAATTCGTTGCCGCAGGCCCCAAGCTTCGTGAAGCCGGTATCACGCCGCTGGCCGTAGGTGGCCAATCCTGGCAAACTTCGGGTGCGTTCAACGTCCTCATGGTCGCGCTTGCCGGGCCGGAAATCCTGGTCAAGGTCTATGGCGACAAGGATGCCGAACTTGCAGCGGGCGAAGAAATCGGACGCGTCTTCAAGGCCGCAGCCGATGCCCGCGAGATGTCGCAGGGATCGAATGTTCAGGACTGGAACCAGGCGACGAACCTGGTCATCACCGATCAGGCCGGCGGTCAGATCATGGGCGACTGGGCGCAGGGTGAATTCCAGGTGGCCGGAGAAGTCGCGGGTCAGGACTACACCTGCCTTCCGGGTCTGGGCGTGAACGAGTTGATCGACACAGCTGGGGACGCCTTCTACTTCCCTCTCGTCAGCGACCCGGCTGTTCAGGAAGCACAGGCGGTTCTTGCGAACCTGATGGTGTCGCCGGAAGTCCAGGTTGGCTTCAACCTGAAAAAAGGCTCGCTGCCGATCCGCGGTGACGTCGATCTTGCGGCAGCGAACGACTGCATGAAGAAGGGCCTCGAGATCCTTGCGGCAGGAAATACCCTGCCGGCTGTGACGCAGCTGAACACCGAGGATACCAACAACCAGCTCAACGACCTGTTCGTCGAGTTCTTCAGCGATACCTCGATCACTCCCGAGGCGGCGCAGGCTCGCTTCGTCGATATCATCGCAAGCGCTGACTAAAGACCGTATTCAAGGTTGACGGGGCCGCCTCACTTGCGGCCCTGTCTGACTCAGTAAGCGGCAAGGGAGGGAGTGGTGTGAATTCCACTGCGGGCAAGCCTTTTGGACTCTTTCGGAACCTGACCGCCAAGATCGCGGCAATTCCCATGATTCTGACCGCGCTTTGCGTCTTCCTCGGTGGAACCGTATGGACCATCGTCTACTCATTCACGAACTCGAAACTTCTGCCCAGGGCACAATTCGTCGGTCTCGATCAGTATGAGCGCCTCTGGAGTTCAAACCGATGGCTCGTGTCCATCGAAAACCTGATGATCTACGGTCTGTGTTCGCTGATCTTCAGTTTTCTGATCGGCTTTGTGCTGGCCGCCCTGATGGATCAGAAGATCCGCTTCGAGAACACCTTCCGCACGATCATTCTTTATCCGTTCGCGTTGTCGTTCATCGTGACCGGGCTGGTCTGGCAATGGATCCTGAATCCGGACTTCGGAGTGCAGAACATCGTGCGGGACCTGGGATGGGAAACCTTCGAGTTCAATCCGCTCTACAACCCCGACATCGTGATCTATGGCGTTCTGATCGCCGGCCTCTGGCAGGGGACCGGGCTGGTCATGGTCCTGATGCTGGCGGGATTGAGGGGGATAGACCAAGAGATCTGGAAGGCGTCCCGAGTGGACGGGATTCCGGCGTGGAAGACATATCTCTTCATTGTCATTCCCATGATGCGCCCCGTTTTCATCACGACGCTGGTCATCATCGCGAGCGGCATCGTCCGGCTTTATGACCTGATCGTCGCGCAAACCAGCGGAGGGCCGGGCATCGCTTCGGAAGTTCCGGCAAAATACGTCTATGACTATATGTTCCAGGGGCAAAACCTCGGTCAGGGCTTCGCGGCATCCACCATGATGCTGATGGCCGTCGCCATCGTCGTGGTTCCGTGGGCCTACCTTGAATTCGGGAGCAGGAAGCGTGGCTGAACTCACCGCATTCGACGGGCCAAACGGTCCGAAACCCCGCCGCGTCTTCTCGCGACGCAACATCTTCCTCTACGGCACGCTGATCATGGTGGCGCTGTACTACCTGCTGCCGCTCTACGTGATGGTCGTGACCTCGCTGAAGGGGATGCCCGAGATCCGTATGGGCAACATCTTTTCCCCGCCGGTAGAGATCACCTTCCAACCCTGGGTCAAGGCTTGGGCGGAAGCCTGCACTGGACTGAACTGCGACGGTCTTTCGCGTGGCTTCTGGAACTCGGTCCGGATCACGGTGCCGTCGGTGATCCTGTCGATCGCGATTGCATCGGTGAACGGCTACGCACTGGCGAACTGGAGGTTCAAGGGGGCGGACGTGTTCTTCACGATCCTGATCTTCGGAGCATTCATCCCCTATCAGGTGATGCTCTATCCCATCGTCATCATGCTGCGCGAAATCGGACTTTACGGCACCCTCTGGGGACTGGTTCTTGTGCATACGGTGTTCGGGATGCCGATCCTGACGCTTC
>CAZRNL010000474.1:0-2513 GCA_964601395.1 uncultured Silicimonas sp.
CGTTTCCGGTGGCGATCATCGGGGTCAACGTGATCGGGTCATTCCTGATGGGCGTGTTCGTGGTCCTCGCCGCGCATCGCGGGTTGACCCATCTGTCGCCGCTGGTCATGACGGGCTTTCTGGGCGGCTTCACGACCTTCTCGGCGTTCTCGCTGGAGGCGGTGACGCTTTACGAACGGGGCGACGTCGGACAGGCGGCGTTCTATGTGGCGATCTCGGTCATCGCGTCTATCGGGGCGCTGGTGGCGGGGCTCTGGCTGGCAAGGATGGTGGTCGCATGAGCGGCGTGCAGACAATCACGGTGGGTGCCGACGAGGGCGAGCAGCGGCTGGACCGCTGGTTCCGTCGTCATTTCCCGCAGGTGTCGCAGGGGCGGATCGAGAAGCTGTGCCGCAAGGGCGAGATCCGCGTCGATGGCGGCCGCGTGAAGGCGGCGAGCCGGGTTGCGGCTGGACAGGTCGTGCGCGTGCCGCCGCTGCCGGACGAGGCCGCGCCCGCTCCGAAGAAGAAGACTGAAGTCGATGATGCGGACGCGCAGATGATCCGGGATGCGGTGATCTACCGCGACGACCATATCATCGTGCTGAACAAGCCCGCGGGACTGCCGACGCAGGGCGGATCGAAGCAGGTCCGCCACGTGGACAGCATGGCCGAGGCGTTGCGGTTCGGACTGGAAGAAAAGCCGCGCCTTGTGCACCGACTGGACAAGGATACCTCGGGGGTCCTGGTGCTGGCGCGGACGCGCTCGGTTGCGGCGGCCCTGACCGAAGCGTTCCGATCGCGCGACACCCGCAAGATCTACTGGGCCATCGTGGCGGGCGTGCCCTCACCGAAGATGGGGACGATCCGCTTTGCCCTGATGAAAGCGCCGGGTCATGGGTCCGGGGGCGAGGGCGAGAAGATGATCTGCGTGCATCCGCGCGACGTGGACTCGATGCCGGACGCCAAGCGGGCGACGACCGATTACGCGGTGGTGTCGGCGCTGGGAAGCCGCGCGGCCTGGGTGGCGCTTGTGCCGATCACAGGTCGCACGCACCAGTTGCGGGCGCATATGGCCGAGATTGGCCATCCGATCGTGGGAGACGGGAAGTATGGCGGGTCCGGGCAGGAAAACCTTGGCGATGGCTGGGGCGCGCAACTGGGGGGCGAGGTCAGCCGCAAGTTGCACCTGCATGCCCGAAGCCTGAGACTGTCGCATCCCGTCACGGGCAAGCCGCTGACGGTGACCGCGCCGTTGCCGCCGCATATGGAGCGCACCTGGGAGATGCTGGGCTGGCACGCCTCGGACGTTCCGGAAGACCCGTTCGAGGAGATCGAATGACCGAGTGGGCGCCGAAACGCTTCTACAAGGATGCGACGGTCGATGCGGAAGGCGATGGGTTCTCGGTGCGTCTGGATGGGCGACCGGTCCGCACGCCCGGAAAACGGCTGCTGACGCTGCCTACGGAGCGGATGGCCGAGGCGGTGGCCGCCGAATGGCGCGCGCAGGACCAGAAGATCGATCCGCGCACGATGCCGTGGACCCGTTCGGCCAATACGGCGCTGGACAAGGTGTCGACGCAGCGGTCCGAGATCGTGGCACACCTTGCCGGATATGCCGGGACGGACCTGCTGTTCTACCGCGCCGAGGCACCTGAAGAACTGGTCGCACGACAAGCCAGGCTTTGGGACCCGATTCTGTGCTGGGCGCAGGATCGCCACGATGCCGGGTTCAAGATTGTCTCAGGGGTCATGCCGGTCGACCAGGATGACGAAATCGTGAAGCGACTATGCTGCGAGATGGACGGGATGTCGGACTTTCACCTGACCGGATTTCACGATCTGGTCGCCCTTTCGGGTTCATTTCTGATCGGACTTGCGACGGTCCGTTCGGTACAGGAACCCGGGGCCTTGTGGCGGGCTTCGCGGGCTGACGAAGACTGGCAGGCTGAGGTTTGGGGCCTGGACGAGGAGGCTGCAGAGGTGGCCGCGCTCAAGCAAGACGCCTTCCTGCATTCCCTGCAGTTCTATCTGGCCGCCTAAGAATCCGGCATCCCGACTTTGAATCGACTGATTTTACGGAGTCTTTCCAAGATTCCGGTTCCATTGAGTTTTTGGACTGTTGCCCTTGACGTATCGACCCGATTACGACCAAAATTGCGGCGTTAGGCGGATTCCCGCCAGTACACAAAGAGAAGGGTCAGTCAGGCCCTTACGGCTACCAAACTTGGTGGACACTCAGGAAGAGGTAAAAATGAAAAGAACTGTATTTTTTGGCGCACTGACCACTGCCGTCGTTTTCGGCGGTGTGGCAGGAGCTGCCACGCTTGACGACGTTAAAGCACGCGGCAAGCTGAACTGTGGCGTGACGACAGGTGTGCCCGGATTCGCTGCACCCGATGCGAACGGCGAGTGGCAGGTCTTCGACGTTGCGGTGTGCCGCGCAGTCGCAGCAGCCGTTTTGGGCGACTCGAACGCTGTCGAATTCGTGCCGACAACCGGCAAGACACGCTTCACCGCTCTTGCTTCCGGCG
>CAZRNL010000475.1:0-2510 GCA_964601395.1 uncultured Silicimonas sp.
CCCGCCCTGGCTCAGGCCGAAGATCAGCGAGACGACATAAAGCGAGGTCAGGCCGCCATCGATCAGAAAAAGGCACAAGGCGAGGCATTGCAGCACGCCACCCAGAAGCAGCGTCTTCAAGCCGCCCATCCGGTCGGCCAGAACCCCGAAAGCCAGACGTGAGACGACGCCACCGGCCAGCATCAGGCTCAGCATCTCGGCCCCAGCCACCGCGCCGAAGCCGCGGTCGATGCACAGCGCCACTATATGGACCTGCGGCATCGACATGGCCACGCAGCATCCGACACCCGCAATCGCAAGCAATGTCTGAAGCGCACGCGGGCTGAGACCGGTTATTTGCGCACGCGCGGCCGCATCGCGCGTCGCGCGCTCGATCGAGAAGGCATCGATCCGTCGGCGCAGCAGCAGCGAGCCCGGGAGGACGATGGCGATGACAAGGAGCGCGAGGAACATGTAGGACTCGCGCCAGCCGTAGTCAGCCGTGATCGCCACGATCACAGGTGGCCAGACTGTGCCGGACAGATAGTTGCCGCTTGCCGCGACGGCCACCGCGATTCCGCGCCGCCGCATGAACCATTGCGACACGTCCGCTATGAGGGGGCCGAAACTGGCCGAGGCACCCACCCCGAGAAGGACGTGCACGACCGAAACCAGCAGCACCGACCGCGACATCGCGGCCAGAGCGAACCCCATGGCCAGCGCCACGGCAGCGGCGGCAAGGACCGGCGTGATTCCCCAGCGGTCGACGGCGCGGCCCAGCGTCAGGTTGCCCAGCGCGAAACCGACCATCGTGGCGACGTAGGGCAGCGATGCGCTGGCCCGGTCGATCCCGAACTCGAGCTGCATGTCGGGCAGCACGACAACGACGGCCCACATGCCGACATTGCCGACAAGGGCCAGCGCAAGGCTGATCCCAAGGCGTATCCAGGAATAGGAGCTGTCGTGCTGGGTGTCGGTCATTGCGCGACGCTATTGCCGGGAGGAGGCGGCGTCCATGGGGAATAGCGAGCACCGGACGATGGCAACGGGCGGGCCGTGGCGTTGCGCCGGACGGGCGGAATGGATGATGGCCCTTGTTCGTCTGGCGCGCACGGGACGGCAGGTGTCGGCGACGCGTCCGCACTCTTGCCGGCAGAGCGCCTGACAGGGTATAGCGGTCTGTCGGAGCGGGCTGCAGGTGTGGTGCGCCCGGTAGCGGAGGTTGCCGGAGCGTTAAGGTGAATGGCAGGTTTGCGTGACGCTGGAAAAGACCGGTGCGAGCCGGAGGCGAAGGTTCGTTCGCCGGCCCTGTAAACGGCCATGGCGGCCCGGTGCCCGGTTCACCTGCCCTCGAGTTTCGAGATCGCGGCTTGAATGAGTTCCAGATCCTCGGCGTTCGCGTCGCATCCCGTCGCGCCTGCAGAGAGCGTCTCCATGGGCTCGCTCGCCATCAGCGCGCGCAACGGTTCAACGGCCGAAATGTCTCCGCTGTCGCCAAGATAGCGAACGGCGTGGCTTCGCACAGGAATGACACCGTCACAGGTCTGAACGTCGGCCTTCGTCTTCAGAACTTCGATCATGATGTCGCGCGCTTCCGGGGTATCGAAGTCCGCGAGGCACTGAACCGCCCAGTAGTCGCAATCGTGTTTCTCAAGAAGAAGAGACCTGAGCGGGTGTATCCCACGCTGGATGCAGCCATCGGCTCCATATTCGAAGCGGCAGTGACTGCCCGCATTCTGCGAGGATAGGGAGCGTTCGGTGATGGCACGCGGCCAAAGGACATATCCCATCCAGCCGAACGTTCCGACGAGTACTGCCACCACGAATGCGAGACGGTAATTCACCAACCCTGCCTTTCAGACCCCTGCCGCAACGCCGCCAAGCGACTATCCGGCATGCCGTCGATAGCCGTTCGGCGAACGGCGGTGCTGCTGCGATCACTCGATTGGCAGAATCGGATGGTAACTGCGGAGGAGTCAATCGAGATCTGCCCGAACGGACAAACACGTTCTGTCCGCGCGTGCGACCTCGTCTGGCCCGACCCTGCCGGAGGGCCGACCGCCCCTCAGACCGACAGCCGCGCCGCGTGGGCGCCGCGTTCGCGATAGGGGGTCGTGTTGTACTGTGCTCGGTAGCACTTCGAGAAATGCGACGGGCTGGCGAAGCCGCAGGCCAGCGCGACGTTGATCACGCTCATGTCGGTCTGCATCAGCAGGTTCCGCGCCTTCTGGAGACGGAGTTCCATGTAATAGAGCTTGGGGCTGCGGTTCAGGTAGCGGCGGAACAGACGCTCCAGCTGGCGGGTCGACATGCCGACGTCGCGGGCGAGCGACGCCGGGCTGAACGGTTCCTCTATGTTGGCTTCCATCATGTGGATCACCGCCGACAGCTTCGGATGCCTGACACCGATGCGGGTCGGTACCGATAGCCTCTGCGTGTCCTGATCGGTGCGGATGGTGGTGTAGATAAGCTGGTCAGCGACCGCGCTGGCCAGCGTCTCGCCGTGATCGTCGGCGATGAACTTCAGCATC
>CAZRNL010000476.1:0-2029 GCA_964601395.1 uncultured Silicimonas sp.
GGCTGGCGATCCACGTTACGCCCGGCAAGCTCGCCGCCTTCAAGGCAGACGCCTCCGAGAAACTGCACAAGGCCGCCGACCTGCTGGCGGGCATCGCGGGCGGTTCGAAGCCGCACCTGGACTTCAACACCGTCCAGCAGCGGTTCACCTCGGCCATGAAGAAGACCGACATCAAGCTCCCCGCCCCGGACCTCAAGGCCCTTTACGCCGCGTTCACCTTCAAGGACGAAGCCGCCGAGCCGGTCATCAGGAAGAAGACCAAGGACGCCGTCGAGTACGAGCCGGACACCGATCTGCGCGACACCGAGCAGGTGCCGCTGCTGGAAGACGGCGGCATTGAGGCGTTCTTCCATCGCGAGGTCCTGCCGCACGTGCAGGACGCCTGGATCGACCACGCCAAGACACAGATCGGCTACGAGATCAGCTTCACGCGGCACTTCTACAAGCCCACGCCGCTGCGCTCGCTCGACGAGATCCGCAGCGACATCTTCTCACTTGAGAAGGAAGCAGAGGGGCTGTTGGGCGAGATCGTTGGGGGGGCAGTCCAGTGAACAGGCCGCTACGCCACGTCTCGATCCGAGTTCCCTGGCATGATACAGGCTGGGAGGGTCGGGTCTGCGCAAATCCGCATCTGAACGGGTCTTGCCTGAAGCTCAAGCGTATCGGGCAGAATCGTGATGATGCCGCAGAAGGGGCGGTCGCTGCCCGTTCGCTGCAAGAGTTGTCGGAAGACCAGTGGCCCTGTTGCGTGCCAGAGCGGGTCGCCTTCATGGCTCCGTTCGAGTACGTTCGTGTGGCCAACCACCCGTACAACCGAAGCCCGGACTGCGCTCACGGCCACTTCGCACCGACTCCCCTTCGGCATCCCCCATACACGGCGGCGGCTGTTCCTTTCGGGTGGATGCTCAGCGAGAATATGGCGAGCTTGGGCCAGGAACATGAGCTCGACGTGGATGCTGACCGCGAACCCGACCTGGGTTTCGCCAACGACTGGGTACAAGACCACCGGAATCAGCGAGCACTGTCAGAGTGCTTCACCAGCCACCTGCGCCCCGAAGAATCTCTGTGCTTCTTCTACGCCAAGCAAGTGCCGTTCGTCGAAGACTACGGGGCGCGGCGCGTCTTGATAGGCGTTGGCCGCGTGAAGCACGTCGCGGACTGCCTCGAGTACCAATACACCACCAAGAACCTGAAAGACAAGCTGAGGTCGATCCTGTGGGAACGGATGATCCAACACTCGATACGGCCTGACTTCAAGGACGGCTTCCTGCTTCCATACCACGCCGCCCTGGAAAAGGCCGCCGAAGACCCGGAGTACGATCCCTCGGAGATTGCGGCGTTTACCCCCGATGATCGCCTGCTGGAGTTCTCTCACGTTTCACAACTGGTTACCCACGACGGAGCTCTCGCCAGCCTCTTCGCATGCGCCGAAGCCCTGCAAAAGGCTAGGAGTGTCCTTCCCGGCCCGTGGGATCGGTGCCTGGAATGGATCGACCATCGCGTCGGCCAGCTCTGGAAGGCACGCGGCCCGTGTCCGGGACTTGGTTCGGCCCTCTCGGCGTTCGGCCTCGAACTGGGCACGTTCGTCGCATGTGCCATCGCTGACAAGGTGGGCGAAAACGCAGACCCCTGGCCGTACGTGGACAGAGTCTTTGACGCCCCCAAGAAGCACCTGCCAACTCACCTCGCAGACGGGGTGGGAAAGACACTGTGCGACACCTGGAAGCGGATGCCCGAGGAGCGGCGCACGCTCCTCAAGTTGATCAGCCGATTCGAGATGAGCCGCGAACAGGCGACCTGCCTCTACGTTCAGGAAGAGCGGCGTAAAGCCGGCATTGACGTGAACGATAAGGACATCCTCGCCAACCCGTATCTCCTCTACGAGGTGACGCGGTTGAACGCCGATCCAGTCAGTGTCTGGGCCGTGGATCGCGGCGTCTTCCCGGACGAGGTGATCCGCAAGAAACATCCGCTGCCCGAGCCTACTGCGCTCGATGCGGGCACCGACGCCCGCCGGGTCCGCGCACTA
>CAZRNL010000476.1:2039-2503 GCA_964601395.1 uncultured Silicimonas sp.
AGGTCTTGGAGGACGCAGCGGCAAACGGCAACACGCTCCTGCCTCAGGACCAGGTCGTCCTCGGCATTCGTGGCCTCACGATCCATCCGCCGTGCGAGGTCAATGCGGACTTGATGAACGTGGCGAAAGATGATTTTGCTGGCAGCATCATTGACGTCCCGATGGCGGACAAGGCCCCGGCGCTTCAACTCGGCCGTCTTGGTGAGATACGCCAGACGATCCACGCGGCCGTCAACAAGCGTATTCAGGGGCAGCGGCATTCAATCCAGGCGGACTGGCGCAAACTCCTGGACAAGCACCTCGAAGACGCGGGCGCGCCCAAGGTTGAGAGCCTCACCGGGAGCGCACGGGAGGTAGAACAGAAAGCCAGGCAAGAGAAGACAGCCGCCCTCAAAGAATTGGCCGAGTCCCGCCTTTCGGTCCTGATTGGCCCTGCCGGCACGGGAAAGACGACGCTGCTTTCC
>CAZRNL010000477.1:0-2502 GCA_964601395.1 uncultured Silicimonas sp.
TGCCGATCCCGAGGTGGCCAGGTCACCCCTGCAAGACAGGCGTCTTGCCGAGGTACTCATCCGACTCGAGCTGCTTGACGAGGAAGTCGGCGACATCGGCGCGCGAGATGAACCCGCAGCGCCAGTCCTTCGGGTTCACCAGGACGTCGTAGTGCTCCGTCTTCGGTCTGTTGGTGAGGATCCCGGGGCGTGCTATGACCCAGTCCAGTCGGCTTTCCTTGATGATCCGTTCCTGGATGTCCTTGTCGTCGTAGGCGCGCCCGAGAAACATGTTGAAGGCGATATTATAGAGGATGTTGCCACGATTTCGGCTGTCGCCGGCGCCAAAACCGGTCAGGCAGATCAGCCGCTTGACGCCCGTCTCTTCCATCGCCCGGACCAGGATCCGGGTTGCCTCCGAGAACAAGCGAACAGGCTTGAGGATCATATCCGGGCCGGCAGCGACCCCGAGAGTTTGGATGACCGCATCCATGCCCTCGAGGGCCCTTCGCACGGCGGACGGATCCAGCGCATCGCCAGCGAATGTCTCCAAATTCGCATGCCGAATGGGGATAGAGGATGCCGACCGCGCCATGGCGCGGACCGTGTGGCCGGCCTCGAGCGCCTGCTTCACCGTCTCAAGTCCGATCCCGCGGCTGGCGCCCATGACCAGAACGTTTGCCATCGATTTTCTCCCTCACGGATCTCCAACAAAACGACGCTACCCCGACACGCGTCCCGCCAGATCAACCACTCGCTGGACTTTGTCATCGGCTCAGTTGTGAAGCCCGTACTGATCGTCACCCGGTGTACGAAATGACGAGGGGACTCCGATGACTGTAGCACCCACGTTTGACACGCCCAGCGCGAACAGCGGCGTCCGTTTCGAGCCCACGAGAGCGGCAGGGCTCTCGCGTCTCGATGCGTTCGTGCCTCACGCGGGACGTGAGTATGCCGAACGACGCACCTTCGATTTCGGTCCCGATCAGCGCGACAATGTATCGCGCTTGTCACCGTGGGTGCGCCACCGTCTCGTCCGCGAAGACGAGGTCATCCGATCGGTCCTCGGCCGGCACAGCTTTCGCTCAGCCGAGAAGTTTGTTCAAGAGGTTGCTTGGCGGACGTACTGGAAGGGCTGGCTGGAGATGCGGCCGTCCGTCTGGACGCGCTACCGGAACGAAGCCGATGCGCGCATCCGCGAACTCGACGACGACAATGATCTGAGATGCCGCTGGGAGGATGCGACGTCCGGCCGGACCGGGATATCCTGCTTTGATGCCTGGGTCCGTGAACTCGTCGACATCGGGTATCTTCACAACCATACCCGCATGTGGTTCGCCAGCATCTGGATCTTCACGCTGGACCTTCCCTGGGACCTCGGTGCCGACTTCTTTCTGCGGCACTTGCTTGACGGCGATCCCGCGTCCAACACGCTGTCCTGGCGCTGGGTGGCCGGGCTGCACACAAAGGGCAAGACCTACCTCGCCCAGGCCGGCAACATCTCGACGTTCACCGCTGGCCGGTTCAAGAACGTGCGCGGACTGGCGACGGTGGCGCCGCCGCTCTCGGACGACTGGACGGCCGCGCCCGCCGCCCTCCCTCCGGCGGGCGGATTGCTGACCAACAAGGCCTTTGGTCTGCTCGTCACCGAGGACGATTGCGACCCGCTCAGTCTGTGTCTTCCCACCGACCGGGTGCACGCGGCAGCAGGAATCGCCATGACCCACCGGCGGTCGTCTCTGCCGGCAGCAGAGCAACCGGCTGCGTTTTCCGCCGGCGCTATCGCGGATGCCCTTGAAAGAACACGCGATGCGTCCGGCTGTCCGATCGAGGTGCTCTCGTCGGACGTCCGTGCCGAAGACGTGATCGACTGGGCCCGATCGGCTGGGGTCGACGAAATCGTGACCGGCTACGTCCCCGTCGGCCCGACCAGGGATTGGCTTGACGGCCTTCGGGCGCCCCTTGACCGTGCCGGGATTTCGTTGACCACTCTGCGCCGCACTTGGGATGACATGCTGTGGCCGCATGCTACCAAGGGCTTCTTCCCGTTCAAGGAAAAGCTGCCGTCTGCCCTTCGAACGCTGGGCATCGGATGATGGACGCCGCGGCAGAAGCGTTTCAGGCGAACGTCACGGCTGAGGCCGGAGAACCGTTAGACTTCGAACGCATTCGAAGCGGCCGCCCGTTTCCGGCGTGGCTCGTTGCCGAATTGCGGTCAGACCATGCCGGCGAAGTCGGAGCCGTCGAGATCTATCGCGGTGCACTGGCCGCGACGAGGGATCGGGGTCTCCGTTCTGCGATCCTTCGCCACATGGACGCGGAGAAGCGCCACCTGCGGGCCATGGAACGTGTCCTCGATGCTTCCGACCGCAGCCGGCTCGTTACCGTTTGGCGGGCGGCCGGCTGGATGCTCGGGTTCACGTCGTCGCTGGCGGGTCCGAACACGTACCATCACACGATCCGGGCCGTCGAAACCTTCGTCGACCACCATTACCAGGCGCAGATCGATCGTCTTGAGCGGGA
>CAZRNL010000478.1:0-2500 GCA_964601395.1 uncultured Silicimonas sp.
AGCACTACGTTGACATCGTAGGGGTCACTGGTTCGATCCCAGTACCGCCCACCATTCACCGCCGTCCCTCCCGTGGGGCCGGCAGAACCGCAACCAAGGCGCAACTCGGCGCCGCGACAGAGGAGAGGACCCATGAAGGTTCGCAACTCGCTCCGCTCGCTGAAGAACCGGCACCGCGATTGCCGCGTCGTGCGCCGCAAGGGCCGCGTCTATGTGATCAACAAGACGCAGCGACGGTTCAAGGCTCGCCAGGGCTGATTCGCCCCAAGCACGGACAAAAAAGGCCGCCTGCGAGGGCGGCTTTTTGCATTTTGGAGGATGACCCAGTTCGGCTGCGAGCGGTTATGCGACTATTGACCCCGAGGGTCATCGGTCGTCACAGATCCGAAAGCCACAGACGGAGAACGACATGCGCACGGTCGAACACGAGGGAATCGAGCTGGTCACCGAGTCCTTCGGCGACGCGGGCGACCCGGCGATCCTGCTGGTGATGGGTGCGACCGCATCCATGCTCGGCTGGCCTGATGAGTTCTGCACGGAACTGGCTGAACGCCGGTTTCACGTGATCCGCTTCGACCATCGTGACACGGGCCAATCAACGACGGTTCCACCGGGCGAAGCCACTTACACGGTCGAAGACCTGGCCGGCGACGCAGTCGCCATCCTTGACGCCTACGGATGCAGGAGAGCGCACCTGGTCGGCATGTCGCTTGGCGGATACATCGCTCAGATGCTGGCGGCTGCGCAGCCCGAGCGCGTCGAGACCCTGACATTGATCGCGTCCGAACCAATCGGCTGGGACCGGGAACCTCTGCCGCATATCTCTCAGGATTTCCTCGATCACTTCAACGCGCTCGGCTCGCTCGACTGGTCGGACCGCGCGGCTGTCGCCGACTTCCTGGTCGAGAGCCAGAGACTGTGCGCGGGATCGTGGGGACCGTTCGATCAGAGTGAGGAAAGGGCAAGGGCAGAGCAGGTGCTGTCGCGAACGAACAGCATTGCAAGCATGTTCAACCACGGCTCGCTGAGCTCCCGACAGGACTGGACCGGAAAATTCAGAGGCATCCGCTGCCCCACTCTGGTGCTTCACGGTGAAGAGGACCCGATTCTGCCAGTCGAGAATGGCAGGGCTATTGCAGCCGGCATCCCTGGGGCATCGCTTGTCGTACTTCCCAAGGTCGGCCACGAAATACCGCGACCTGACATCTCCAGGATCGCGGATCGGATCGCAGATCATGCACGACAGGTGAGAATCTGACTTTGTAGTCTCGCCCACGTTTGCAATGTCCTGCACACGGAAGCACGTTCTGACGCGAACGTCCGATCCGGACTGCCTTCATTCAGTCACAATGCTTGCCTAACCAGTCCCAATGGCACGCAAGCTCGAGATCGGTTTCGGAGCGTTGTCGCTGGTGTGTTTCGCCGGCGCTGTGGATACGGCGCTGGGCACTGGCGTGATCGATCTCCTGCTCCATGTTCCAGGTCCCCCGGAGGTCTTTGCACAGCACGGCGTCCAATCCTTGGCGGACGGCGGACAGCGCATGCAGCCTTTATTGTTCCTTTCGGCAGGTCTTGCCTTTGCGGGGATCGCCTTGTTCCGGGGCAACATTCCCGGCCTCCCGAACCCCACGACCGTCGCAGGTGCCGAAAGCCGCGAAAGGCGCAGACTGATTGCCGCGATCGTCTATATCGCACGGTCCTGCGCCGGAGCATTGCCCTCGGATGTGGCCGAGGCCTTCCGGGCAACCACGGGCCGGGCGCTTGAGCAGGGCGAAATCGCAAGAGCGGCGAGCTACCTCAAGTCGAGCCGGACCGCAGCGCTGGAACGGATACTTGCAGGCGCGTCAGGTTCAGAGGAAAAGCGGAGGATTCTTGCGGCGGCCTCCAGGGTCTGGGTCCTTCGCGGCATGGACTCGGAAACCGCGACCAAGGCGCTGGAGCGGGTCAGCACGGCGCTTGGACTGGAGGGCGACGACGTTCCGGCGGCGCTGGACACGCACTGGACCCAGAACGCTTCACGGCTTCTGCGCGATGTCGAGACAATGGCACGGCGTACCATGAGCCGGGCGACGTTCGAGGTGATCCGCATCACCTCGCGCGGGCGCAGGATGGACTGATCCCCTACATCGAATTCGACGGATCCAAAACATAAAGCCCCGGCGCTTCCGCCGGGGCCCCTGTCTAGCAGTGAGAAGCGAACTCAGTCGGCCGCTTCTTCTTTCGTTTCCGCCATCTCCTGGCCGGACGACTGGTCGATCATCTTCATCGACAGACGAACCTTGCCACGATCGTCGAAGCCCAGAAGCTTGACCCAGACTTCCTGGCCTTCTTTCAGAGCGTCGGAAGGATGGTTCAGGCGTTTGTTGTCGATCTGGCTGACATGGACAAGACCGTCGCGCTTGCCGAAGAAGTTCACGAACGCGCCGAAATCGACGATCTTGACGACCTTGCCCTTGTAGACCTTGCCTTCCTCGGGTTCGGCCACGATCGAGTAGATCAT
>CAZRNL010000479.1:0-2011 GCA_964601395.1 uncultured Silicimonas sp.
GCGTCGATTTCGAGATTGCCCGCAACCTTGAAATCGACGCGCCCTACAGATGACCGACCAGAAGAACCCTTTCGAAGCGATGATGGCGATGAGCCAGGAATGGGCCAAAGCGTTCAATCCGGCGCTTGAGTCCTTCACGCCCAAGGGGTTCGAGGCACTTTGGCCGACCATGCCCAAGGAGCTGATGGAAACGGTCATGGGCAAGACGTTCAACCCCGAGGGGCTGGACGCGAAAACGAAACTTCTGCTGACGCTGGGTGCGCTGACCATTCTGGGCGCTCAAGCCGAAGCCCAGATCCGGCTCACGGTGCGTCACGCGCTGGAAGCAGGGGCCACGAAACAGGAAATTGCCGAGACCATCGCGCTGGTCGGTGTCTTCGGGGGTATCCCCGCGATGACGAAGGCGATGGAACTGGCAAGCTCGGTCATGGATGCCGGGCCGGAGGACGACGCATGACGGCTCAGGTTTTCGCCTTCTACCTATTCGCCATAGGCTGCATTGCCGGAGGGCTCTTCACGGTCATCGCCCGGAACCCGGTGCATTCGGTGCTATGGCTGATACTGGCGTTTCTGTCGTCGGCAGGGCTGTTCGTGCTTCTGGGAGCCGAATTCGTGGCGATGCTGCTGGTGATCGTCTACGTCGGAGCAGTCGCCGTGCTTTTCCTGTTCGTCGTGATGATGCTGGACGTGGACTTCGCCGAGTTGAAGGCGGAGATGGCGAGATACCTGCCGCTGGGGCTGTTGATCGGCCTTGTGGTTCTCATGCAGCTCGGACTGGCCTTCGGTGTCTGGACGACCGCAGATGGCGTCACCATGGGCGACCGTCCCGACGCGATCGCGGGAGGTGGCGCCCACAACACTGCCGCTTTGGGTCTGATCCTTTACGACAAGTACTTCCTGGCGTTCCAGCTTGCGGGTCTGATCCTGCTGGTCGCGATGATCGGTGCCATTGTCCTGACGCTGCGGCATCGTCAGGACATCAAGCGGCAGGACATCCTGCAACAGATGTATCGCGATCCGGCCAAGGCGCTGGTGATGAAGGACGTCAAATCGGGACAAGGACTTTAGTCGATGGCGAGGAAGGCCGGCGTAGTCAAGACGATGAGCAATCTCTGGCGGCTTACCATCTGGGGTCTGGCGCTGATTCTGGTCGTCGCACTCTGGCTTGGATGGTCCAACCAGGACGGACAACCCGATGAAACTGTTATTGCAGGCGGCGAGACGGCGGCGGAAGAGCCGGCCGAGGTCGGCGCACTCGATGCCACGGTGACCGAGGCGGAAGACGCCGCGACGGACTCCGACGAGTCCGTGACCGATGCGACTGCGAACCTGGCCGAGGCCGCCGAAGCCGCCGCCGATCAGGTGACGACAGAGGCAACCGAAGCCGCGAACGACGCGGCCGCTTCGGTGCAGTCCGCGCTCGAGAGCGCAGTGACCGCCGCCAGCGAAGCGGTCAGAGATGTCGAGGACGGTGCTGCGAGTCTTGCCGACAGGGCGGAAACCGCAGTGGAAGATGCCCGGAAGGCGTTGACGACCGAGCTCGGGGCCGCCGATCCCGCGCCTGCGACGCTTCTGGAGGAAACGACCTCTGACCCGACCACCGCCGACACCGATTTGCCTGCAGAGCTGAGCAACCTCATCGTCCCCGGTGACGATGCGACCTATGCGGTCGAAACGGCGTTCAGACGGGACGATGGAGCTATCGCCGTGACTTCGACCCGGACCGTGGGTGGCGAGATGACCCGGACGTCCCGGCTAGTGACTTGTGCGCCGCTTCAGGTCGGCATTTTTCCTGATGGCGCGGATCTGGCGAACGACACACCTGAACTCGAGCGTATCGCGCTTGGAAACGCGGAGGCGACCATAGCGGCCGCCGTCTGCGGTGCACTGAACTGAACGGACGATTGGCATGATCGGACTTGAACATTACCTCACCGTCGCGGCGACGCTGTTCGTCATCGGCATCTTCGGCATCTTCCTGAACCGGAAGAACATCATCATCCTGCTGATG
>CAZRNL010000479.1:2021-2491 GCA_964601395.1 uncultured Silicimonas sp.
CGAACTGATGCTTCTGGCGGTGAACATCAATCTGGTCGCGTTCTCGGCCTATCTTCAGGATTTGACGGGGCAGGTGTTCACCCTGTTCGTACTGACTGTCGCCGCCGCCGAGGCGGCCATCGGACTTGCGATCCTGGTCTGCTTCTTCCGCAACCGTGGCACCATCGACGTCGAAGACGTCAACGTGATGAAAGGCTGACCCATCATGGAGACGATCATCCTCTTCGCGCCGCTGGTCGGTGCCCTGATCTGCGGTTTCGGCTGGCGGCTGATCGGTGAGGTCGCTGCGCAATGGGTTTCGACGGGCCTTCTGTTCCTGGCCTGCATTCTGTCATGGTTCATCTTCCTGACCTTCGATCCCTTCGCACACGAGGGCGGGCATTACACCGTTCAGATCCTGCGCTGGATCGAGAGCGGCACTCTGGCGACCGACTGGGCTATCCGCATGGACCGCCTCACCGCGATCATGC
>CAZRNL010000480.1:0-331 GCA_964601395.1 uncultured Silicimonas sp.
GCCCTCGACGTAGATCTCGAAGCCGCCCTGCTTGGAATAGCCCGAGCGCGCGATCACCATGTCGCGGCCCTGGAAATCGAAGATGCCGAAGCGGAAAAACCGGATGTCGCGCACGCCCTCGCCGAAGACGCGCGCCATCAGGTCGTCCGCCCTCGGCCCCTGCACCGCAAGCGGTGAGACGTCCGGCTCGTCCACCAGCACGTCCAGCCTCCACCCGTTCGCGATGCCGTTGATCCAGTAAAGCAGGTCCGAATCCGCGATCGATACCCACCAGCGATCCTCGGCCAGCTTGACCGCCACCGGATCGTTCAGCATCCCCCCTGTCTCGTCC
>CAZRNL010000480.1:341-2469 GCA_964601395.1 uncultured Silicimonas sp.
AATAGCACTGGCCCGGCAGCATCCCCCGCAGGTCGCGCGGCGTCAGCATCTGCATCAGGCGCCCCGAATCCGGCCCCCGCAATTCCACCTGCCGTTCGCAGGCCACGTCCCAGACCTGCACGGCGTCCTTGAGGTGGCGGTAATCCTCCTCGATGCTGCGGAACACTGTCGGCAACAGCATGTGGTTGTAGACCGTATACGCTCTGACCCCCTCGGCCTCGACGCCGGGGGAAAACGGTGTGCGCCGCAGGCGGCGCGAAAGCGAGATCGCAGGCATGGACAGGGCCACTTCATGAAAAGAGGTACGCCGTGAAAGCCCGCCTAGCCTGCGCTTCGCGTCCCCTGCATGCCGATACCGGCACCGGTTTTCCTGTTAGCGACATTCGTGCCAGACTACGTAGCGTCACCTTTCCGGCGGACCGGCAGACGAAGGACACAAGCGATGAAACCGGCCACTTCCGAGAACCCCTGGCTGAAGATGGCGCTGAACAACGCCTGGGCGAACGCTACACTCTACACGGCCCTCGGCGGGCTTTCGGCGGACGCCTTCGCCGCGCCACGACCGGGCTTCTTCCCGTCGCTGGCCCGGACCATGAACCACATTTACCAGGTCGACCTCTTCTACCTCGACGCGCTGGAAGAAGGCGGCCTCGGCCCGGCGGCCTACGACCGCGAGCCCGAGGCCGACCCGCGCGCGCTGGGCGCGCTCCAATCCGAGGCCGATATGCGCTTCGCGGCGTTCTGCCGCGACATCACGCCCGCGCAACTTGGCGGCCGGGTTGTCACCCGGCGACGGAATTCATCCTGTAGCGAGAATGTTGCCGCCCTTGTCCTGCACCTTGTCCAGCACCAGGTGCATCACCGGGGGCAGGCGCATGTGCAACTGTCCGACGCAGGTATCGCGCCCCCGCAACTCGACGATTTCTACCTTGAGTACGGGCGCACGCCTTCGGCTGCGGCCTACTGGTAGAAACCCTTCGGCGCCTTGACCTCGACGCGGCCTTCGGGCCTCAGCGCCCAGCAGGTGCCGTCGTCCAGCAGCACCGGAACGATGGGATTTCCCCAGCCCGCGCCGCAGTCGATGTTGATCCGGTTGCCGTAATGCGTCGGCTCGTCCACCGGAGTATGGCCGTGGACGATCAATGCCTCGTGCGGCCCCATGTGCCAGAGAAACTCGTTGCGGATCCACATCAGGTCGTCCTCGTCCTGCGCCTCCACCGGAAAGCCGGGACGGACGCCCGCGTGGACAAAGAGCGTCTCCTCGAACCTGTGCCAGAACGGCAGGCTGGCCAGGAACGCGCGATGCGCCGCAGGCACGGCGGCTCGGGCGCGGGCGTCGAAGGTCGCGCTGCGTTCCAGAAGCCGGCCGTTCAAGCCATAGGACTTCAGCGTTGCGACACCGCCCATCGCGGAACTCTGCCAGGTGACACCTGTGCGCAGATGCGGGTTTTTGCCGTCGCCGCCACTCAGGAAATCCAGGAAAAGCTGGTCATGGTTGCCGCGCAGCACCACCCAGTCCGCGTTGTTTTCACGACCCTCGATCAGGAAATCGATCACCCCCCGGCTGTCCGGCCCGCGATCCACCAGATCGCCCAGATGAATGATCGGCGCCGCCTCGGTGCCATGCACAGCCTGATCTTCCGCAATCAGGCGGTGCGCCCGTTGCAACTGGTCGAGGTGGCCGTGGATATCGCCGATGGCATAGATCATGGAACTCGCAATAACCATGTTCGTGGCACCAAGCCAACCCTGGCGCGGTCTGATAACACACTGGTCCTTACGAATCTCCAAAGCTGCGCCGACGCGTGGAGTGTCGGCGCAGCGGATGGTTCGAAAGTCTCAGACCATGTCGAATGTCAGCGGACGCACCTGCTGGAACTTGCCCGTGGCCTTCAGCATGTCGATGACCGGGGTCGGCACGGGCTCGTCCACGTAAAGCAGCGCGATGGCGTCTCCGTTCTTGTTTGAACGTCCAAGGGTGAAGTTGGCGATGTTCACGCCGTTCTCGCCCATTGTCTGACCCAACAGGCCGATGATGCCGGGCACGTCCTCGTTGGTGGTGTACAGCATGTGCGCCCCGATCTCGGCGTCGATGGTGATGCCCTTGATCTGGATGAAGCGCGGCTTG
>CAZRNL010000481.1:0-1040 GCA_964601395.1 uncultured Silicimonas sp.
ATCAGCCCCATGCCGGTCGAAATGGCCTCGGCCGCGACGGTCTATCTCGGGATTGGCCTGTTCATGTGTTTTCAGCTTGTCGCCCTCGGGCTGCTGTTCCGCCGCGAGGTCATCGCCGAATTCAACAAGCGAAACTGATGCGCGAGGTTCTTCCCGCATCCGATCGCGCGCCGCAATGACGTCAACATCATTCCGCGTTGCCCTCCTGTCCGTTCGAACGCGTCAGCGTCTCGCGAAAGGCGACGGGCGCCTGTCCTGTCCACCGGCGGAAGCTTCTCGAAAAGCTGTTGGCGTCTCGATAGGCGAGGGCGCTTGCGATCTCATCGGCGCGCAGGCTGGTCTTGGTGAGATACCGGATCGCCATGTCGCGCCGCGTGGCGTCCGGCACATCCTGATACGACGTGCCTTCCTCGCGCAATCGCCGCTGCAGCGTGCTGCGGCTGATCCCCAGCGCCTGGGCCACATCCTCGGCGCCCGTGCGCCCCGTGGGCATCAGATCGACCAGCGCCCCGCGCACCCGATCGGCGACCGGCCAGCGGTCGTTCTGCATCGCCAGCTGAAGTTTCAAGTCGGCCTCTATGTCCTCCCAGAGGGCAGAGTTCTCGGAAATGAAACGGCGTTTGGCATCCTCAGGCGAAAACGCGACATAGGCGGCCGCAGACCGTTCGGGCATGATGCCAAGATGTCCGGCGATCATGCGCCGGTCCGCCTCGGACCCGTCAAACCCGGCGGCGACGGGGCAAACCGGATGGCCGGTCGCGCCACGAATGTTCTCCACCGCGGTGACCAGTTGCAGCGCGCCCAGGCTTGGCGGCATGGGCACGCGGGCATCGACGGATTCGAATTCCAGCCGCAGCAAGGGGCCATCCCGGAACACCCGCATGAGCGTGGGGCCGAGGAGCGACTTGAACTGCGCCAGGCGCCTCACCCCGGTTTCCAGATCGGGCGCGCAGGACAGCGTGAAGAACACCGGTATCACCGGCCCGCGCGAGATCGTGATACCAAGATACGGCACATAATCGGGGCGCGGCGACAGCACC
>CAZRNL010000481.1:1050-2463 GCA_964601395.1 uncultured Silicimonas sp.
GCAGTCGAAATACTGCTGCGCCGTGCCGCGCACCTCGGTCCGGCCATAAGTAAGCGTGCCAAGGCCAGCCGCCTCGAGCATCACCTTCGGATCGACGCCGAGGATGCGGCACGCAACGTCGGTCGCCATGAACAGGGAATAGGTCTGTGTATCGTCCATGCGCCCAAGCTCTCACGTACCTTGCCTCGATGCCACAGGCGGTTGTTCAGTGCCAGCCCCAGAATGCCGACTGACCCAATCTGCATGCGCCTGACCACATATGCATATCGCCGCATGGCGCTGTCGGACCTAGGTTACGGGGACCAAGGAGCAACTTTTCCTCCCCCAACCGACTGGAGAAAGCCATGGACCTTACGATAAACGGCACCAGTCACACGCTGGACCTTCCCGATGACATGCCGCTGCTCTGGGCGCTGCGGGACGGTTTGCAGATGACCAGCGTCAAGTACGGCTGTGGCATCGCGCAGTGTGGCGCCTGCACCGTCCATATCGGGGGCGAGGCGGTGCGGTCGTGCCAGGTCGCATTGGCGGATGTCTGGGGCGAGATCACGACGATCGAGGGGCTGGGCACACCCGACGCGCTACATGCGATCCAACGGGCGTGGATCGACCACCAGGTGGCCCAATGTGGTTACTGCCAGTCCGGCCAGATGATGCAGGCCGCCGACCTTCTTGCACGCAACCCGTCGCCCACTGATGCCGATATTGACGCCGCGATGTCGGGCAACCTTTGCCGTTGCGGGACCTATCCCCGCATTCGCGCTGCCGTCCACAGCGCCGCCACAGCGATGCGGGAGGCATAAGAGATGGGTCGCGTCAGAACCATTGCCCGCCGCAGCTTCCTGATCGGTTCGGCTGCCATTGTCGGCGGGGTCGCCTTCGGGGCGTATTTTGTCACCCGCGCTACCCCCAACCCACTGCTCGAAGACCTGGCCGAGGGTGAAGCGGCCCTCACCCCCTTCGTCAAGATCACACCGCATGGGATCACACTGATCGTGCCGCGCGCCGATGTGGGACAAGGCATCGCCTCGACCCAGGCCATGCTGATCGCCGAGGAGCTCGATATCGACCCGGCCACCGCCACGCTCGAACCGGGTCAACCGCACCAGGCTTATTTCAACGCTGTTGTTGCAGCGGAAAGCTTGCCCTTCCCGGGGTGGGAACACGGTTTCGTTGCAAGTACAGTGCGCGACCTGATGGGCCATGTCGCGCGGCTGACCAGTTCACAGTTTACCGGCGGATCGTCCTCCACCGCCGACCTGCACGAGACGCTGCGACTGGCTGGAGCCTCTGCCCGCGAGACGCTCAAGGCCGCCGCTGCAGCGCGCATGGGCGTGCCCCGATCTGACCTGCTGACCGAGGACGGGCAAGTCGTTCTGCCCGACGGCACGCGCATTGCCTACACCGAACTTG
>CAZRNL010000482.1:0-2463 GCA_964601395.1 uncultured Silicimonas sp.
CGACCTCTACTACATCAAGAACGCCAGCCTCTCCCTCGACGCCCGGATCGTCTGGCGCACGGTGATGATGATGCTCTTCGGCGAGAAGAAGAACCCGGCAGCCATCGAGCGCGCCTTCGCCCAAAAAAACGTGGTCGGAGCGGCAGCGGAATGATTGTGATGGGTAGGGATGAATTTGCCGGCTCTGCCGGCATCAAGGTCTTTTCTTTTTTCTGGAATTTTGGGTTGGCGCTGGCTGGGTCAGTCGCGCCTAGACTTGCGACGCCGGGGTGTGACGAATGACGCAAACGTCTGGCGGAGGGCAAGTCCCGATAGCCCCCACTGACTCCCCGAACCCAATTGTTATGTGCGTCGTGGGCGCCCGCCCGAACTTCATGAAGATCGCGCCCATTATGCGGGCATTCCGCGCATCTACTGAACTCGACGCAGTTCTGGTCCACACTGGCCAGCACTACGACACGGCGATGAACGACGTCTTCTTCCAAGAGTTGGACATCGCGGCACCCGACTACTTTCTCGGTGTCGGCTCCGGCACCCATGCTGAACAGACCGCCAACGTCATGCTCGCCATCGAGCCGGTCATGGACGCGGTTCGTCCTGCCATGCTCCTCGTCGTCGGCGACGTCAACTCGACCATTGCCGCTGCCTTGGTGGCCTCGAAGAAGGGCATCAAGATCGCCCATGTCGAGGCCGGCCTTCGCAGCTTCGACATGACCATGCCCGAGGAGATCAATCGCCTCCTCACCGACCGCATCTCCGACGTGCTCTACACGACCGAGCCCGAAGCCGCCCGAAACCTCGACCGCGAAGGCGTGCCCGACGACCGCATCCACTTCGTCGGCAACGTCATGATCGACACCCTGATGTACTCGCTACCCCGGGCGCTGCCGGCGACCGCGCTCCTTGAGGAGACGAGGATTGCCGAGCACCTCGGCGACGGTTTCGCTCTGGCAACAATCCACCGCCCGTCCAACGTCGACGAGCCCTCGGCGCTCGAGAATGTTCTCGGCATGCTGCGCCACACCGCCGACCGCTTGCCCGTGGCATTCCCGATGCATCCCCGCACCCGGAATGCCGCGGAGCGCTTCGGCCTCGCCGGGCTGCTCGATCATCCGCGCATCGCTGTCCTCCCTCCCGCCCCCTACCTCACCATGCTCGGCCTCATGCGCGACGCCCGCGTCGTGGTCACCGACAGCGGCGGCGTGCAGGAAGAAACGACCGGCCTCGGCGTCCCCTGCCTCACCTTGCGCGAGAGCACCGAACGCCCGATCACGGCCGACGCCGGCACCAACACCATCATCGGCCTCAGCCGCGCCAGGTTCGAAGCCACCCTGCACGACATCTTGACCAATGGCGGCAAGGCCGGCCGCCGCCCCGACCTCTGGGACGGCCACGCGGCCGAGCGGATCGTCGCCGACCTGGCGCACCGCCTCGTGGTCGGGCAAGGGGAGCCTGCCCGGGCAGTCGCGTGAAGATCCTCTTTCTCACCCACTACTTCCCACCCGAGGTCAATGCCCCGGCATCCCGCACCGTCGAGCACTGTCGCGAATGGGTGAGGGCAGGGCACGAGGTGACCGTCGTCACCTGCGCCCCCAATCATCCCAACGGCCGCCTCTACCCCGGCTACCGCAATCGCCTCTGGCAGACCGAGACGATCGACGGCATCGAGGTCGTCCGCCTCTGGACCTACCTGGCACCCAACGAGGGCTTTCTCAGGCGAACCCTCAACTACGTCTCCTATCTCGTCACCGCTACCATGGCCGCCCCGTGGCTGCGTAGCACCCATGTCGTCGTTTCCACATCCCCCCAGTTCTTCTGCGGCTTGGCCGGCTACCTGGTCAGCCGCCTGAAGCGGGCACCATGGGTCCTGGAAATCCGCGACCTCTGGCCGGAAAGCATCCTGGCCGTGGGGGCCATCAGAAACCCCACGGTCATCAGCACCCTCGAGGCACTGGAGCGCTTCGCCTACCGCAAGGCCGATGCCCTGGTCTCGGTGACCGACTCCTTCATCGACCACTTCGCAAAGGTCGGCATCGACACCAACAAGGCTCACGTCATCAAGAACGGCGTCGACCTCGACCGTTTCTCCAAACCAGTAAAGGACCCGGCCCTGCTCCGTGAACTCGGCCTGGAGGGCAAGTTCGTCGCCGCCTATTTCGGCACCCACGGCATGGCCCACCATCTCGAGACCGTGCTCGACGCCGCCCTCCTTCTCCGCGACGATCCCCGCATCGCCTTTCTCCTCGCCGGCGGCGGCGCCGAGCGCGAGCGCCTCTTGGCGCTGAAGAACGAGCGCGGCCTCACCAACGTCGTCATGCTCGACCAGCAACCCAAGGACCGGATGCCCGCCCTCTGGGGGGCCATCGATGCGAGCCTGGTGCTGTTGAAAAAATCCGACCTCTTCAAGACCGTCATCCCGTCCAAGATCTTCGAGGCCATGGCCATGCGCCGGCCGATCATCCT
>CAZRNL010000483.1:0-2462 GCA_964601395.1 uncultured Silicimonas sp.
CCCGACACCATCTGCGCCGCCAAGTCCGCGTGCGCCCCGTTCACCCCAGAGTCCAGAATCGCAATCGTCGGCCCGCTGCCGCTCACGTAGTCCCACGCCGTGGTCACCCCCATCTTGGGAAGATGCCACGCGTTGCTAAAGTACGGATCATTGACCGTCATCTCCGGCTCGTAGGCGTAGTCCAACTCCACCGCCTCGAAGTGCGGGTTGTTGCGCAGTGCCTTCGCCACCGCCATCTCGTTGGCCTGCTCCGGCAACTCGATGATGTGCACCCCAAGCTTGTCGATCTTGCCCTTGCGCTTGCCCCGGTGGCCCTTCAGCGCCTTGTCCACCTCCACATCGCTCAGCCCAGCTCGCGTCTGCACCAACACCCGACCCTTCGCAAAGTAGCGACCGTCGGGAAGCGATTGCGGGGCCAACTCGGCATTGGAGATGTTCGGCAGAAGGATCCCCAATACGGCGAGTCCGATGTTCAGCCGGGCGCAAAGTGTGCGGATAAGCGAATGGCGCATGGAGATATCGTTCTCTTTGTTCGAGCAAACGGGGCTGCGGGGAATCCGCAGCGAACCGGGCGCCAGTTAGCAATGCGCCTGCCATGGCGACGCGTCGCTAGCAAATAAAGCGAAAATCGTCTTCAGAACAAAGGGATAAAATACTGTACGGATATATCCCAAAGTCATGCTCGGGACACATGACGGTCGGGCAACCGCGACACCTCGACGGTTCGAGGAAATGCCATAGCACTGAAGTGCCGCCCGATCTGTCAGAACTGGGGCGATCGACGGCGCTGACAGGGAAGTCGTCTATGCGCGACAGATGCTGCCGCGATGCGGAGGTTCATGGAGCCGACCTGCTCCCGTGACGGATCTCGTGAACAAAGAAAAGGCCGGCATCTGCCGGCCTTCTTCCTGTTTCAGGTCCCGCTCTGAACGGGCGTCAGGAACGATGCCGCAAAGCGAATCCAGTTCCCACCAGCATTAATCCCAGCAGGGCAAGCACATGGGGCTCTGGAATTTCTTCGGGCGGATTCTTGGACCCGGTATCGAACCAGATGATGTTCGACAACCCACCCAAGTCACAATCGGCACTCAAGTCCGCCGGCTGATTGTTAGGCCCGCAACTGTTGAAAGCCAAGAAAGGGTACAAGACGCCGGGCGACGCCGTGTAGGCAGCGTAGTCCGTGGACCCCGGGGTGACGATGTAGTGCAGCGTCAGCAGATCCTGCGGCGACCCGTCCTTGGTAATCCACGCCGTGGCGTAAACGGGAGGCGTGCCGACGGAGTAGCTCCACGTTCCTTCCGCCTCGCCGAACTCGTTGACATCGAAGGTCTGTCCGTTCAGCGATTCGTAGCCCTGTTCGTCGCCCTTGCCAATTGCGGGCGTCGTCTGTCCATCGATCGTCAGCGAGCAGTTCGCGAGCGGCCCGGGAGGGCAGTAATTCGGATTACCCGTGGTGTCGACGAAGGTCTCGTAGTACACCTGAAAGCCCGCTACGCCGGCGATATCGAGAACGCGATGAAAACATGACCGGCGCGTGACGGATCGCGGCAACCCGTTGCCATGATTGCAGAACTCGGAAATCTAACAAACTGTCAACTTTGCCGACAGATCCTCTAGGGGCGGCATCCCCCTGGTCTCTCCCCTACTGGGACGACACGAGAATATCTTGTAGAATCGCGGGCTTCGCCGCGGGGGTATCCTGCCGTCCGGCGAACATAGGCAGTCTGCCGCCACGCCCGTGGCCGGGGATTGCGCGACCACAAAACCTCTAGGGGGATAAATGTCAGCCGCACTGATCTTCGCGCTCGCCTGCGCGATCCTGGCAGTCGTCTACGGCGTGATATCGATAGGCTGGGTATTGGCCAAACCCGCCGGCAACCAGCGGATGCAGGAGATCGCGACCGCCATTCAGCAGGGTGCGCAGGCCTATCTGAACCGCCAGTACCGGACGATCGGCATGGTGGGTATCGTGCTCTTCATCATCATCGGATTCGCGCCGGGCCTGGGATGGGCAACGGCTATCGGCTTCCTGATCGGTGCAGTGCTCTCCGGTGCGGCAGGCTACATCGGCATGAACGTCTCGGTGCGCTCGAACGTGCGCACTGCGCAGGCCGCCACGCAGGGACTCAGTGCCGCGCTGGATATCGCCTTCCGCGGTGGCGCCATCACCGGGATGCTGGTCGTGGGCCTGGGACTTTTCGGAGTGACCGGGTTCTACGGAGTGCTGAAGCACCTCGGCGGTGAGACCGCCGACATGCGGCACCTGCTGCACCCGATGATTGGCCTCGCCTTCGGCTCGTCGCTGATTTCCATCTTCGCCCGTCTGGGCGGCGGAATCTTCACCAAGGGTGCGGACGTGGGCGCCGATCTGGTCGGCAAGGTCGAGGCCGGCATCCCCGAGGACGATCCGCGCAACCCGGCGGTGATCGCCGACAACGTCGGCGACAACGTCGGCGACTGCG
>CAZRNL010000484.1:0-2462 GCA_964601395.1 uncultured Silicimonas sp.
GGCTGCTGGCCGTACAGGCCCGGCTTCAGCGCGGCGCGGACGGCACCGGCAAGCCAATGACCTGCTCGGCCTCGCTGCTGGCGAAGGTCGCGGCGCTGGGCCCTGACGCGCGCGACCAGATCGACCGTCTGCTGGGCGACCGGCTGGCCGACAGGTTCGGCGACGCCTTCGCCGAGGTTCTGGCCGAGGCATAGGCGCGCATCCGGCGCGCTCGCGGTGGACGCCGCCGGTCAGGATGCTAGATCCGAGCGAAATCGGAAGAAGGGAGAACCATGCTCGTCGTCGTGTCACCTGCAAAGCGTCTGGACTGGACCGAGCGTCCGTTCAAGACCACCGAACCCGAGTTCGAAACCGAGGCAAACCGGCTGGCGGGCCACGCGCGGCAACTGACTCTGGGCAACCTGAAATCCCTGATGGATCTCTCCGACGACCTGGCCCGCCTGAACCGCGACCGCTTCCGCACCTTCACCGACGCACCCGACCCGGAGACGACGCGGCCCGCACTCTATGCCTTCGCGGGCGATACCTACATCGGCTTCGACGCCGCCTCGCTGGACGCCGAAGGCAGAGAACGCGCGCAAAGCCACATGCGGATCCTCTCCGGCCTCTACGGCGTGCTGCGCCCGATGGACGCCATTCAGCCCTACCGGCTGGAAATGGGCAGCCGCCTGAAGACCCGGCGCGGCGGCAATCTCTACGACTTCTGGGGCGACGCGATCGCCGGGGCGCTGAACGAGGCCGCCGCCGAAGCCGGGACCGACACGCTGGTGAACTGCGCGAGCCAGGAGTATTTCGGCGCGGTGGACCTCAAGGCCCTGAAGCTTCGCGTCGTCACCCCCGCCTTTTACGAGGTGAAGAACGGCACCCCGAAGATCGTCAGCTTCTTCGCCAAGAAGGCGCGCGGCGCGATGGCGCGCTTCATCGTCGAGAACCGCGTGACCACCGTCGAGGGGCTGAGGGATTTCGACCTTGGCGGCTACCGTTTCACCGGGGCGCAGGACGATGGCCGGACCCTGAACTTCCAGCGCGACGCCGTAGCCGCCGAGAAAGCCGCCTGAGCCCTAGCCTGCCGCGGCCTTGGCGGCAGGCTCCGCCTCCGACTCCGGCACCGACTCCGCCTCCGGCATCAGGTCTTCCACCTCGCCCGGCGCTGCGGCCAGCATGTGCTCGATCAGGGCCGCCTTCTTCACCGGTTTCGACAGGTAGTGGTCTATGCCAGCGGCCAGTATCTCGTCGGCATCGCCCTCCATCGCGTGCGCCGTGATCGCGACGATGGGGCAGGGCGGCAGGGTCTGCTCGGCCTCCATCGCTCGGATGCGCCGCGCGGCTTCCTTGCCGTCCATCTTCGGCATCGAGATGTCGGTGAAAAAGATGTCCGGCCGCTGCCACTGAAAGCGGTCGATCGCCTCCAGCCCGTTTTCCGCAAAGACCAGCTCGATATTCAGACCCTTCAGCATCTTCTCGATGACGAACCGGTTGGTGCGGTTGTCCTCGGCAACAAGCACCCGCAACCGCCGCAAACCCTGCCCGGCGGAGTCCGACGTCAGGTTTGGAACCGAAGGGTTCTCGTGAACAGGGGTCGCGTCCGCCATGATCGGAGGGGCGGCGACGCTATCGGGCAGGTCGCAGCCGGATGACTCCGGCGTGCCGATTTCGCCCGCGGACGGCAAGGCCGCGACGTCCGATTGTGCGCTCGTCGGCGTGGAGGCCCCGATTGCAGCGCTCTCGGGTTCCGGTATCGACCTCAGGCAGGCGCTCATCCCGGCGCGCAGCACAGGGCGCTGAAGGACGCCGTCGAAAGCAGAGCCCAACTTCGGGTGGTTGAACGGACCATCGCTCAGAAGGATCAGCGCGGCGGGCGAAAACCGTTGCCGCAGCGCCTGGGCCGAAGCGGTTTCCGCGTCGGGACCGGCGGCATCCATGAAGACGAGGTCGCGCGAACCCGGACGCTGGTGCGCAAGGTCCTCGATGGTGTCGACGGCGACGGGATGCAGGCCCATCAGGCTGAGTTGCTTCTGGATGATCGTCCGGTTCTGCCCGGCGCGGTCGAAGATGAAGGCGCGGTCCATCCAGGATGGCGCGGCGATGTCGTCGCCTTCGACCTGGTCGACCGCCTGCATCGTCACCGTGAACCCGAACCCCGATCCCGACCCTTCGCTGGAATCGACCCAGACTTCGCCGCCCATCAGCTCGACCAGCCGCTTGGTGATCGCCAGCCCCAGCCCGGTGCCGTCGTGGGTGCGGTCGCGCTCGTTCTCGACCTGGTGGAACTCGCGGAAGATGTCTTCCAGCTTGTCGGACGGTATTCCGATCCCCGTATCCTCGACGATCACGTGCACCCGGAATTCGTCCGACTTTTCGCCTGGAAGGCCCACGACGCGGATCACGACATGGCCCTTCTCGGTGAACTTGATCGCGTTGCCGACGAGGTTGGTCAGCACCTGCCGGATCCGTCCGGCATC
>CAZRNL010000485.1:0-2459 GCA_964601395.1 uncultured Silicimonas sp.
TGCATCGACCGTTTCCTGATCGACACCTTCCTTGGCCTCGCTGAACTCTTTGGTGGTGTTGTCCAAAGCTGCCATAGTTCCTTCTCCGGTCATGCCGCCCTTTGACGGAATTTCTTTTCCTGCGCCAGCCATGCTTCCACGAACCGCAGCACATCGCTTTCTGTCGTCGTTGGCCCCAGCGAGACGCGCAGCGCCCCCTCTGCGGTCCGGTCATCCAGCCCCATTGCCCTCAGGACGCGAGGCACTCTGACCTTGCCCGACGAACAGGCCGAACCGCTCGAGACCGCGAACCCGGACAGGTCCATCTGCATCACTTGCGTCTCGCCCTTCCAGCCGGGAGTCGCGAAACATGACGTGTTCGGAATCCTCGGCAGGTCATTCCCGACAAAAATAGTCTCTTTTGCCGAGGAAGCCAGACCGGATTCTAGAATATTTCTAAGTTTCTCCACATCAGTCCAGATTCCGGTGTCCAGATCGCGGGCCGCGGCCTCGCAGGCAGCGCCGAAACCAGCGATGCCGGTCACATTTTCCGTCCCCGACCTACGACCCAGTTCTTGCCCGCCACCTTTCTGGATCGCATTGACGTCCAGACCGTCGCGGATGATCAGCGCCCCGACACCCTTTGGCCCGCCCAGTTTGTGCGCGCTGAGACAGGCGAAGTCGGCCCCGGACCAGTGAAACGACCATGGGATCCGCCCAACGGCCTGTGTCACGTCCAGAAAAAGCCAGTCGGCGCGCGCTGCTCCCCAGGGATACTGCCCGTCGATCTGCGCCGGCGGTTCGGTGATGACTCCTGTTTCGGAGTTGGCCAAGCCCATCGCCAGCGTGTGCCCGATTGGAGTCTCCGTCCAGTTTGACATGTTCAGATGCGCCCAGAGCGCATCGTGCGCTGTATCCTCCACGAAGACATCGTGACCCGGCGGCACCCTGCCAAGAAGGCCCGCGGCCTCGGTCGCACCCGAGGTGAAGACCACCTCTCCGGGTTTGCAGCCCACAAGGGCGGCCACCTGCCCCCGCGCTCTTTCGACGATACCGCGCGCCGTGCGACCCTCGGCATGAACCGAAGACGGGTTCCCGACCACATCCAGAGCCGCGGTAACCGCCGCACGCGCCTCCGGACGAAGCGGTGCCGTCGCATTCCAGTCAAGATACACGCGGTCTGGCATGGGGTGCCTCAGATCGCCGGAGTTGCGAGTGCCGAAAGACAGCAAGTCATCCCTCGTCCACCACTTCGAAAAGAGCGGGAACCGCAGGACATGGCGCCAGTTCATTGTCGACGATGTCCGAAAGCCGCGTCTGGTGAAGGAATACGTAGACGTGGGCGCTAAGCCCTTCCCAAAGACGGTTTGTCAGCGATTGCGCGCGACTGCCCGAGACCGCGCCGCTCGCGCCGGCTCCGGTGTGCATGGCGCTGACCGTTTCGTCGACGGCGCCCAGAATCTCGCTGACACGGATACTTGTCGCCGGGCGCGCCAGGCGATAGCCGCCGCCCGGGCCGCGCACCGAGTGCACCAGACCGGCGCGACGCAACTTGACGAAGAGCTGCTCGAGATAGGGAAGTGAAATGTCCTGACGCTTGGAAATCTCGGCAAGCGACAGAAGCTTGCCCTGCTCGGACAGCGCCAGGTCACAAAGCGCGACCATCGCGTAACGTCCCTTTGTCGATAGCTTCATGTTATGCGCTTCCCGCCCTAACTCATTGACCTTTGGTCTCGCGCGGCTTACCTCAGCCGAACCCGCGAGGAGAGGATAATCCCAGTTTAGAACTCTTCTAAAGACCCTGACCAATTCAGTCAACAATTGGTCTGCCCGGGAAGACCCTGAGAACGTAGAGAAGGTGAGACGACCGATATGCCCGAAGTGATCTTTCCCGGCCCCGAAGGGCGCCTTGAAGGCCGGTACCATCCGCAAAAGACAAAGGATGCGCCTATCGCGATCATTCTTCACCCTCACCCGCAGGTTGGCGGGACGATGAACAACCGGGTGGTCTACAACCTGCATTATGCCTTTCACAACATGGGCTTCAACGTGCTGCGCTTCAACTTCCGGGGCGTCGGGCGCAGTCAGGGCGAGTATGACCAGGGAATTGGTGAGTTGTCGGACGCCGCGTCCGCGCTGGATTACCTTCAATCGATGAACCAGAACACCAAGCATTGCTGGGTGGCAGGCTTCTCGTTCGGCGCATGGATCGGCATGCAGCTTCTGATGCGCCGTCCCGAGATCACCGGCTTCATCAGCGTGTCGCCACCCGCCAACATGTATGACTTCTCGTTCCTGGCCCCCTGCCCGGCCTCGGGACTGGTGATCAACGGCACCGGCGACCGCGTCGCGCCGCCGCGCGATACACATGCACTTGTCGACAAGCTGCATGAGCAGAAGGGCATCACGATCACCCATACCGAGATCGAGGGCGCCGGACATTTCTTCGAAGACCCGCACATGGAAGTGATGATCGGCCA
>CAZRNL010000486.1:0-2448 GCA_964601395.1 uncultured Silicimonas sp.
GGTGATGCCCGACCAGGCGATGCCGTCAAGCTCGCCCGTCTGCACGGCGACTTCCGCATCCGAGTAGGGAATGTTGATCGGCACGACGCCGAACTGCGTCAGGAAGCGTCCTGCCGTCGGGAAGGTGTAGAGCTTTAGGCCGTTGAGATCGGCGACAGACGTGATCTCTTTCTTGGTATTGAAGTTGCAGGGATCCTGCCCGGCGGCCGACAGCCATGTCACGCCGACTTTCGCGTACTCGTCACGCCAGATATCCGCGAGGCCGTACTGGTTGAACAGCACCGGCACATCGAGAATGTGCTTGGTGGCGAACGGGAAGTAGCCACCGAACTGGCGCGTCGCGGTGGGCGAGGCCATCGAGTCGTCGTCCGAATGAACCGCATCGAGCGTGCCGCGCTGCAGGGCCTGGAACAGCTCGCCCGTGGGCACGATCTGGTCGGCGTAGAACAGTTCGACCTCCATCTCGCCGTTCGCGTTGGTATTGATGTAGTCGATGATGGGTTTCGTGACGTGCTCGCCGAGGGCCGCGCCAGCATAGGTCTGGAAGCGCCAGCGAATAGGCTCCTGGGCCCTGGCGATGGTCGGGCTGGCAAGCGCGGCAGCACCGCCAAGACCGGCAGTCGTGAGGAATCTGCGTCTTGATGTCATCTCAAACTCTCCTTCAGTTGGTTGATTCGCCCCGTTGCCGGGGTCTCTTTGGTTTTCAGTTGTTGTAGATCAGGTTCGGCAGCCAGAGGGCGATACCGGGGAACGCCATGACAAGGACAAGCGCCAGCACCATGACGAGTACGAACGGAAAGATCGAACGATAGATGTCCGTAATGCTGATCTCGGGCGGTGCCATGGCGCGCATGAGGAAGAGGTTATACCCGAATGGCGGGGTCATGTAGGCGATCTGGCAGGTTATGGTGTAAAGCACACCGTACCATATCAGATCGAAACCGAGCGCCCCGACAAGCGGAACGTAGAGCGGCGCGACGATCACCAGCATCGCGGTGTCGTCGAGGAAGGTTCCGAGCAGGATGAAACTGACCTGCATCAGGATCAGGATCATCCATGGCGACAGACCCAACCTTTCGGTGAACAGGCCCTCGATGGCCTTTACCGCACCCAGACCGTCGAAGACCGAGCCGAAGGCCAGAGCGGCGAGGATGATCCACATGAACATGCAGGTGATGCCGAGGGTCTTGCGCACCGAAGTCTCGAAGACCTCGCGCGTCATCCGCCCCTTTATGACTGCGGCTGAAAAGGCGGCAAGCGCTCCGACGGCCGACGACTCGACGAGACTGGTCCAGCCGTTGACGAAGGGGACCATCATGGCGAAGAAGATGAAGAGGGGCAGGAGGCCAGCGCCGAGCAACCGGAGCTTTTCGGGCATCGGGATGTCACGTTCCGCCTTGGGCAGCACCGGGCCGAGTGCCGGGTTCAGCCGGCAGCGGATCACGATGTAGAGGATGAACAGCCCCGCCATCATGAGCCCCGGAACGACGCCCGCAAGCCAGAGCTGCCCGACCGGCTGTCGTGCGATCATCGCGTAGAGGACCAGCACGACCGACGGCGGCACAAGGATGCCGAGGGATGAACCGGCCTGGATCACGCCAGTGA
This sequence comes from uncultured Silicimonas sp., assembly GCA_964601395.1. Lineage (GTDB taxonomy): Bacteria > Pseudomonadota > Alphaproteobacteria > Rhodobacterales > Rhodobacteraceae > JAVJUV01. Next base: position 1,606 of record CAZRNL010000486.1, read on the forward strand.
CCATCCGCTTGTCGTAGCCGCGCCGGAGAAGCTCGGGCAGGGCGATTGTTGCGCCGATGGCCATGCCCGCGACCGACAATCCGTTCATGGCGGAGATCAGCACCATCAGCCCGATGGTGCCGACGGCGAGGCCGCCCGACAGGCCACCCATCCAGACGTGGAACATCCTGTAGAGATCGTCGGCGATCTTGGATTCCGACAGGATGTAGCCCATGAAGATGAACATCGGCAGCGTCACCAGCGGATACCAGAGCATCAGCTTCATCGCCGCCGAGAAGCCCAGGTCATAGCCGCCCCGGTCGCCCCAGAGGAAGAAGGCGGAGACGACCGCGACGAAGCCGATAGCGCCGAAGACCCGCTGGCCGGTCATCAGCATAAGCATCATGGAGGCGAACATCAGCACCGCGATGGCTTCGTATGACATCAGGCGGCGCCCCGTTCTTTCGGATCGACCGCGGCCTCGTCGGTGTCCTTCGGGCCCATGTCGTGACCCTTGATCCTGAGGATGTCCTTGAAGAGTTCGCTGATCACCTGCAGCAGCATGAGGAAGATGCCGATAACCATGATCGACTTGATCGGCCAGAGATAGGGATGCCATGCGCTCGGGCTGCGTTCGCCGCCATACTGGAACGAGTACATCAGGCTGTCCCATCCGCCCCAAAGCAAGAACACCAGGTAGACGATCAGAAACAGAACGGTGATCGCGTCCACCTGCGCTTTGCGGCGGTCCGACCACTCGCCGTAAAGCAGGTCCATCCGCACGTTTGACCCCATCTGGATCGAGTAGGGACCGCCGAGGATGTAATAGGCGACCATCGCAAACTGCGCCATTTCCAGCGTCCA
>CAZRNL010000487.1:0-2447 GCA_964601395.1 uncultured Silicimonas sp.
ACATTTCGACTGGAAGGAAGTCGGCGGTGAGGGCGAAGTCAGCCACGATCTGCAGTTCTGGATTCGCAGACTTTAACGAGGCCGAACTTTCCGTGGCGTATTCGACTGCTGCTCGGGATGGATGCGACGGGCGCGGATCTGGAAGAAATATTGGATGCAATTTCGTTGCGTAGCGGCTGATTCGCGACAACAGCGTGGGTGCCACATTGCCGATCACTCCGATTCGCCCTTGATTCGGCGCTGGTTCCGGCCCAAATAAGCGCCGCGTCCCAATACAGGGCGCGTGTGAGAAGGAGAGACCATGGCCAAGGAAGAATTGCTCGAATTTCCTGGTGTCGTGAAGGAACTCCTGCCGAATGCGACATTCCGGGTCGAGCTTGAAAACGGCCATGAGATCATCGCGCACACGGCAGGAAAGATGCGCAAGAACCGCATCCGTGTTCTGGCTGGCGACAAAGTTCAGGTAGAAATGACGCCCTACGATCTGACGAAGGGCCGGATCAACTACCGCTTCAAGTGACAGGTGCCCGATCGCGCCTTGTGCTCGGTTCGGCCAGTCCGCGCCGGCTGGAGATTCTCGCCCAGTTGGGCGTGACCCCGGATGATATACGCGCCCCCGACATCGACGAGACGCCCGGCAAGAAAGAGTTGCCGCGCGCCTATTGCGAACGGGTCACCCGCGAAAAGGCCGCCGCAGTGCCGCGCGCGAGCGGCGAGATTGTCCTGACCGCCGATACGACTGTGGCCCTCGGACGACGCATCTTCGGCAAGCCTGTCGACGCCGGGGAAGCAGCCGAGTTTCTTTTGAAACTGTGCGGCCGCCGCCACCGCGTCATCACGGCCGTCGCAGTCGCCTGCGACACCGGTCTGACCGTGCGGAGTGTTGAGAGCATCGTGAGAATGAAGCGGCTCTCGGACGACGAACTGAACGGCTATCTCGCGACCGGCGATTGGCGGGGCAAGGCAGGAGCCTACGCCATACAGGGCCCCGCAGGAGCCTTCATCCCCTGGATTTCCGGCTCATACACCGCCATCATGGGGCTGCCGGCCCATGAGACGGCCCAGCTTCTGGCCGCCGCCGGCTACCCCGTTTTCGGAGCAGACGCATGAAAGGCACGCTGATCGCCTTCGACACCGTCCAGGGTCGCAAAGCCGCCGCGCGCATGGTCGACGGCCGGCTCGACGACTTGCTGATCGACGCGCCAGAAGACTGGATTCGTCCCGGAGCGATCTACCGGGCCCGTGTAGGTCGACCGCTGAAAGGGCAGGGTGGCGCCATCCTCGAGACGCCTGACGGTCCGATGTTCCTGCGCCAGGCGAAGGGTGTTGCGCAGGGCGATACGCTGCTGGTTCAGGCCGGAACCTATGCCGAGGCCGGCAAGGCCACACCTGCCGCCAACAGGTTGCTGTTCAAGAGCCGGTTCGCAATCGTCACTCCGGGTGCGGAGGGCGCCAACATTGCCAGAAGTATCCGCGACGAGGAGCGCCGCGTGGAACTGCATGAGCTTCTGGCCGGCGTTGTCCTTGACGAAGGCATCGGACTTGTCGTGCGCTCGGCTGCCGCCGGGGCCGACGACGAAGCCGTTTCAGAAGATATCCGGCTGATGCTGGACCTGGCGCGGCAGGTGCTGGCCGAGCCGATGTCTGGGCGACCGGAAAAGCTGCTCGATGGTCCGGACGCCGAGGAACTGGCGTGGCGCGACTGGCCAGCGCCTGACACGAGCGATGCCGAAGCCGGCAGTTTCGCCCGACACGGTATCGACGCCGCGATCGCAGGCCTCTCCGATCCGCGCGAGGCCTTGCCCGGTGGCGCTTTCTTTTTCGTCGAGCCGACCCGCGCAATGATTGCCGTCGACATCAACACGGGGGCCGACACCACGCCCGCCGCAGGCCTGAAGGCGAACCTCGGGGCTGCAGCGGCACTTCCCCGAGCGCTTCGGCTTCGCGGGCTCGGCGGGCAGATCGTACTCGACACGGCTCCGATGCCCAAGCGAGACCGCCGTACGTTCGAGCAGACTCTGACCCGCGCCTTCCGCACCGATCCCGTCGAGACGACCTTCGTGGGCTGGACGCCGCTCGGCCATGCGGAATTGCAGCGCAAGCGGGAGCGTCTTTCCCTTTCGGAGCTCCAGGGATGACGTGCCCGATTTGCGATAAACCGACCGATCCGGACTATCGGCCGTTCTGCTCGAAGCGCTGCGCCGATGTCGATCTTGGCCGTTGGCTCAAAGGCACCTACGTCATCGTTTCGGACGAGAGCGACAGCGACGAAGACGACGACGGGAATGCGCCCCCGGAAACCGATATTCTTCATTGATTTTTTGCGAGACGCCCACTGGACAGCCCCCGGAGGGACCATTAGAAGACACCGACCCAAGCGAGGCACATCCGCCCCGCTGACCCGTGCCCGGGTAGCTCAGGGGTAGAGCAGTGGATTGAAAATCCTC
>CAZRNL010000488.1:0-2446 GCA_964601395.1 uncultured Silicimonas sp.
TCGGCCGACCTGGCGCGGATCGCGGTCACGTCACCGCTGCTGGAGGAATTGCGCAGCCGCGACCTTGTCACTGCGGTAGGTGACCCCGCGCCGCTCGCGTTCGACGGCGAGGGCAGGCTGAGAGATTTCTGGGGAGGGATGTCGTGACGCCGAAAGCGAAGAACCTGCTGTTCCTTTTTTCCGACCAGCACGCGGCTGCTGTCATGGGGTGTGCCGGCGATCCGCATGTCCGGACACCCGCTCTGGACCGGCTGGCTGCGCGGGGCGTGCGCTTTTCCAATGCCTATTGCGCCTCGCCGATCTGCGTTCCCTCGCGGATGTCGATGCTCACGGCCTGCCATCCCTCGGCGCAGGATTGCTGGACGAACGACGATGCGCTTGGACAGGACCGCCCGACCTGGCCGCAGGCCCTGGGCGCGGCGGGCCACTTCCCGGAACTGATCGGGCGCATGCATTCGGTCGGGATTGACCAGATGCGCGGCTATCTCCGCCGCGAGGTCGGCGATCACTCACCGAACTGGCCGGGCACGGCATGGCACGATCTGGGCGCGCTGGCAGGCTCCAACGACCCCAATCCCGAAAGCCTGATCCGCTGCGGGGCGGGTCAGTCCGCCTACGAGGTCAAGGACCACGATGTGACCGCGGCCGCGCTGGCCGCGCTGGACCGGATTGCGGCCGAAGACCGTCCGTTCTGCCTGACAGTAGGCTTCATGCTGCCTCACGCGCCTTTCGTGGCCTCCGCCAGATGGGTGGAGCATTACCTGAACGTCCTGCCCCCGCCGCCGATACCGCCGGCCGCGAACGAACACGCCTGGATCGCATGGTGGCGCGCGAACCGCGGCATCGACGCGGTCCCGGACCGCAAGTCGCGTCTTGCGCGGGCGGCTTACTGGGGGCTGGTCTCGACGCTGGACGAGATGATCGGCCTGATCCTCGACCGCCTGGAGGCGCTTGGCCTCGATGAAGATACCCTTGTCGTCTATGCCTCGGACCACGGGGATCACGTCGGCAATCGCGGGCTTTGGTGGAAACACACGTTCTTCGACGAAAGCGCGAAGGTTCCCGTGATCCTGTCCTTGCCGGGCAAGCTGCCCGAAGGCGCGGTCAGCGACGATGTGGTGAACCTCATCGATCTTTCCCAGACGATGGTCGAGGCGCTGGGTGGCGATCCGCTTCCCGACGCGCAAGGACGCAGCTTCTGGGGCCGCATCGCCGGGACCGGGCAGGAATGGGAGGACCTGACCTTCAGTGAATACTGCACCGACGCGGTGCCGGCCTGGACCGGCGGACGCGCCGTCCAGCAGCGCATGGTGCGGCAGGGCGACTGGAAGCTGCACTATTATCACGGCGATCCGCCGCTTCTGTTCAACCTGGCCGACGACCCGACCGAGGAACGCGATCTCGCCTCCGATCCCGTCCATGCCGACCGCCTGGAGAGCATGCTGGAGCTGGTCCTTAGCGACTGGGACCCGGAGGCGATCCGCAAGCGCATGGAACGGCGTCGCGTGCGCAAGGACGTGATCGGGGCATGGGCCAGGGCGACGCAGCCGGAGAACCGCTATCTCTGGCCGCTCCGGCCCGAGATGAACCGTCTGGACTCGTGATGACCGCGCCCCTCGCCAGGCTGGAAATCTTCCATTTCCGGCACGCGCTGGCCGAGCCGGTGCCGACCGTCATGGGGCCGCTTCGCCACCGCCCCGCAATCCTCTTGCGCATCGAGGACAGGGACGGGGCGTTCGGCTGGGGCGAGATCTGGTGCAATTTTCCGCCCGACGGTGATCTTCACCGCGCGAGGCTGGCCGAGAATGTGCTGGCTGGCGCCCTCGACGGCCTGTCCGACGACGCCGACCAGCCGTTCCTGACGATGCGCCGTCGACTGCATCGGCTTGCAATACAGGCGGGCGAACCCGGCCCGGTGGCCCAGGTCGCCGCTGGAGCCGACATCGCGCTTCACGACCTCTGGGCCAGGCGCGCGGGTGTTTCTCTGGCGCGTCTCCTAGGCGGTGCGCCTGGCGCGGTTCCGGCCTATGCCAGTGGCATCAGTCCTGACCTGGCGGACCAGCAACTCGCCCGGATGCGCGCGCTGGGCTACGCGCGCTTCAAGCTGCGTGTAGGTTTCGGTCCCGACAACAGTCTCGGCGTGGCGGAGAGGGTGGCGGCAGGGCTGACGTCGTCCGAGACGCTGATGCTGGACGCCAACCAGGCCTGGGATCTCGAAAGCGCCACCAGGCATTGCGCGCGCCTTGCGCGGCTCGGTCTTGCGTGGCTTGAGGAACCCCTGCCGGCCGACGCGCCCCTGTCCGATTGGCAGGCACTGGCGAAGGCCGCGCCGATGCCGCTGGCGGCGGGCGAGAACATCGGCTCCGGCGAGGGGTTCGAGGCGATGATCGCCGCGGGGGGTGTCGCGGTGCTGCAACCCGACATCTGCAAATGGGGCGGCCTCTCC
>CAZRNL010000489.1:0-2445 GCA_964601395.1 uncultured Silicimonas sp.
GAGGGCAGCGCTCTATCCAGCTGAGCTACGGGTGCCAATCTGTTGGCTATAGCGTCTGGGGCACGGACCCGCAACGGAGATTTCCAGGATGTCGGGACTGCGGGAATGAGCTTGCAGCGCTCGGCACGCTGAAGCGATCCTGTCCAGCGGCGTGCGGACAGGATCGCATGTTCAAGTCCCGGACTTAACAGTCACGGGTTAGCCGCCGGCCGCGTTCGGGTTGCGTGCCGGGTCATCACTGCCGTCGCTGTTCGGATTGCGCGGCTGATTGTACGGCGGGCAAGGAATTACGGCGGTAATGGTGCTGGCCGTCGGCTCGCACTCTTCCGGCGGAACGCACTCGGCAAACTCGGGCACTGAGCCCGGAATGTAGATCCATTCACCTTCGCAACTACCTCCTCCGAACTTGTCGAAGACCGGCTGTGGTCGCACCATCACGGGTTCTTCCTGCTGAGCGCAGGCAGCAAGAAGCCCGACGACTGCGCTTCCTGCAATCATCTGAAAAAGTCTCATCCGGATCGTTCCTTTCGATTCTCGCCCCACCCGGCGTTTCGAAGTCGTCGCAAATGTCTCCGCGCAACCTCTGGTGGCTGGCGTGACACTATTCATGGCAGGTTGTTGCGATAAGTCAATTTTTCTGCCTAACGTAGCTGCAATTTTGCAGGGTTTGTGCATGCATGATCTCGATTGGAACAATTTGCGGGTCGTGCTGGCGATCTCCCGAACCGGGTCTCTTACGGCTGCCGCCAAGCTCCTGAAGCTTGATCAGACGACCGCTGGCAGACGCCTTACGGCACTTGAGGAAAGCCTTGGAACAGCGCTTTTCAGGCGTGCCAAGTCGGGTTTTGTACCGACCGAGGCCGGTCAAGCGGTGATAATAGAGGCCGGGGTCGTCGAAGATCGCTTGTCCGGTCTTGTGGAAAGGTTGACACCGGACAGGTCGGCCAAGGCGGGAATAGTACGCATACTTGGCAATGGCTGGATGCTGGCGCGGCTCGCAGAGTTCGCGCTTCCGACCCTTCTTGCGGACTATCCCGATATCGAGATCCGCTTCTCGAGCCGTCCTCCACCCTCCATCGTCTACGGCGAGCCTACCGTCGCGCTCTGATTCGATGCGGCAGCCCAAGCAACCGACAAGGCCATCCCGGTCGCGCGTATCCCCTATGCCGCCTATCGGGCGCCGGAACTCGATCCTTTGTCAGACAACTGGGTTCTGTTTCGGGACGACGACGCAAAAGGTCCGTCGTTCACGCGTGAGGCCGCGCGCCGCCTGGGCAGTTCGGCAAAGGTGCGCATGACGGGAACTGATGCAACGATCCTGCTGGCAGCCGTACGCGCGGGTGTTGGTCAGGGCTTGCTGCCAACCTGTCTCGCGGATTCCGATAACGGACTGGTACGCTCGACGGCGCAGGTCGGACGGATCGAGAGAGTTCTGCACCTTCACACCAGTTCCGAGTTCGCGGGCCGCGCCCGACTGGAGACGGTACTTACATGGCTCCGCGGGTCACTGGGACCGGCGCTGGGAGCCCTGCCGCTGACCTGATGCCGGTCAGGCGAAAAGATCGTGGGCAAGCTCCAACGCGTCGACCAGCACGTCGACTTCGGCCTGCGTGTTGTAAAGACCGAACGAGGCTCGACACGTCGCGGTCAGGCCAAGATGTTCCATCAGGGGTCCCGCGCAATGCTGCCCGGCGCGCACAGCGACCCCCTTTTTGTCGAGAATGGTCGAAATGTCATGGGCGTGCGCCGCTCCGTCGAGCGTGAACGAGAAGATGGCAGCCTTGTCGCGCGACGTCCCCTGCACCTGAAGCCAGTTCAGTCCGTCAAGCCTTGCCCTCGCATAGTCTCGCAGCTTCTCTTCATGGGCTGCGATGTTGTCCATTCCCAAGCCCATCATGTAGTCCAGCGCCACTCCAAGTCCGATTTGCTGGACGATGCCGGGGGTGCCTGCCTCGAACTTCATCGGCGGGTCGTTGTAAATCACCGCGTCCTTCGAGACTTCCCGGATCATGTCGCCGCCGCCCAGGAAAGGGCGCATCTCGGCCTGGCGGTCATGGCGGATATAGATCGCGCCAGACCCTGATGGGCCGTAGAGCTTGTGGCCGGTTATGGCATAGAAATCGCAGCCTATGTCCTGTACGTCGACAGCCATATGGACTGCGGCCTGCGATCCGTCGACCAGTACCGGCACGCCCTTGGCATGAGCACCCGCGGTAATTGCCTTCACGTCGACCCGCGTTCCCAGCACATTCGAAACATGGGTCACTGCGACAAGCCGGGTTCGCGGACCGATCGCGGCGATAACCTTCTCGGGGTCCAGCGCGCCGGTTTCGTCCACGTCGACCCAAACCAGTTTCACCCCCATGCGTTCGCGCAGGAAATGCCAGGGGACGATGTTGGCGTGATGCTCCATCACCGAGAGAATGATCTCGTCGCCCGCCTCCA
>CAZRNL010000490.1:0-2438 GCA_964601395.1 uncultured Silicimonas sp.
CGACCTCGATCTCGCGGGCGGTGCCGAAGGGATGGACGTCGTTCGAGAAATCGGCCGGGCTGATTCGCTGCATCAGGTCGCGGGCTTTCGGACCCATGACGGCAATAACGCCCTCGGCGGCGGTCACGTCGGTGATGACGACGCGCAGCTCGCCCGCGTGCCGTTGAAGGCGGCTCTGGTCGGCCAGGCGGGTCGCGGCCGGGGTCACGACGAGATAGGCGGTTCCGGAGAGGCGAGTAACGGTAACGTCCGCCTCGATCCCGCCGTTTTCATTCAGAAATTGCGTGTAGGCGATGCGGCCCGGCGGCACCGACATGTCGCTGCCGCAGACGTGGTTCAGAAGCGTCTCGGCATCCGGCCCCTCGACGCGGATCTTGCCGAAGGAGGACATGTCGTAGAGGCCGACATTGTCCCGGACGGCGAGATGTTCACGGGCCGCATTGGGGAACCAGTTCTGGCGGCCCCAGGAATAGTGGTATTCGGGTTCCTGGCCGGGAGCGGCATACCAGTTGGCACGCTCCCAGCCCGCGATCTCGCCCATGACCGCACCACGGTCCAGAAGCTGTGCATGGAAAGGCGTGCGGCGGACGCCGCGGGCGGTTGCCTTTTGGCGGTATGGGTAGTGATCGGCGTAAAGGAGTCCGAGGGTTTCCTTCGACCTTTCAACGAGATACCGAGCGTTGTTCTGAAAGGGCTGCATCCGTGCGACATCGACGGAGCCGACATCGAAGGGCTTTTCGCCGGTGTCCATCCAGCGGGAAAGCGCCATGCCGGCACCACCCGCCGACTGGATACCGATGGAATTGAATCCGGCCGCGACCCAGACGTTATCGGCACCGGGGGCGAGGCCGAGGTGGTAGGCGTCGTCGGGGGTGAAGCTTTCGGGGCCATTGAAGAACGTGTGGATGCCGGTTTCGGCCAGGATCGGCATGCGGTTGATGGCCGCTTCGAGGATCGGCTCAAAGTGATCCACGTCTTCGGGCAACTGGTCGAATTCGAAGCTGTCGGGGATACCCTTCATGCCCCAGGGCTTGGCGACGGGTTCGAAAGCGCCGAGCAGCAGCTTGCCCGCATCCTCCTTGTAATAGGCGCATTCGTCAGGAACACGAAGAACGGGCATATCCCGATATCCTTCAATGGGTTCCGTGACGATATAGAAGTGCTCGCATGCCTGGAGCGGGATGTCGACGCCGGCCATCAGGCCGACCTCGCGCGACCACATGCCGGCGGCAATGACGAGGTGATCGCAGGCGGTGGTGCCGGTATTGCCGGCCTTATCCGTCCAGTCGACGCCGGTGACGCGGCCGCCGGCGCGGTGGATGGCGGTGACCCTGGTGTTCTCGAGCGTCAGCGCGCCGTTCTGCCGCGCACCCTTGGCCAGCGCCAGCGCGATGTTGGCCGGGTCGCCTTGGCCGTCGGTGGGAAGGTAGACGCCGTGGGTGACGTCGCGGGTCTCGAGGTAGGGGTAGCGGTCCTTCACCTCGGCGGGCGAGATGTCCTCGACCGGGACGCCGAAGGCGCGGGCCATGGAGGCGGTGCGCATCAGTTCCTCGCGCCGCTCGGCGGTCAGCGCGACCGAGATCGAGCCGCATTGGCGGAGACCGGTGGCGATACCCGTCTCGGCTTCAAGATCGCGGTACAACTCTGCGGTATACTTGGCCAATTTCGTCATTGTCGACGAGGCGCGGAGCTGGCCGATCAGGCCCGCGGCGTGCCATGTCGTGCCGGAGGTGAGACGCTTTCGTTCCAGAAGCACGACATCCTTCCAGCCCTGTTTGGCGAGGTGGTAGGCGATGGAGCAGCCGACGACGCCGCCTCCGATGATGAGCGCGCGGGCGGATGTGGGGACGGTCATGGGGTTCTCTCAGACGATTGCGTGGCCGGCGGCGCGGAGCCGCCCGGCAATGGCGCGGATGTGGTCGGGGCCGGTTTCGCAGCAACCGCCGAGGATGGTGGCGCCCTGGTCGACCCAGGACAGGGCGAAGTCTGCGTAGCGGTCGGGGGTCAGGTCCTTGCGGGCCGAAAGCGCGTCCACGGTGGGCTTGTCCTTGAGGAAGTCCTTGGTGATCTGCGTAAAGCCGTTGGCATAGGCGCCGAAGGGCTTGCCGAAGGTGGCGAGCGTGGCCAGCGCCGCTGCCATCGCCTCGGGGACGGAGCAGTTGGCGAGCCAGGCGTCTGGAGTGAGTGGCGCGAGGTCAGTCATCGGTTCGCGTGAGCGAAGGCGCGACCCGTCCTCGTCGTCGACAGTCACCGAAAGCCAGACCGGCAAGCCCGTTTGCCGCGCGCCTTCGAGGGCGGCGGCGGCATGGGCGACGGAGGCAACGGTCTCGATCAGGATCAGGTCGGCATGGGGGGCCAGCAGGTGGGCGAGTTCCGCGTAGAGCGGCACCGCGACCTCGTGCGGCGGGTGCGTCTCGGGGCGGTACGTGGTGACCAAA
>CAZRNL010000491.1:0-2437 GCA_964601395.1 uncultured Silicimonas sp.
GAATGCCGGTCAATGTCGCGATAGACGGTCCAGCTGCTTCGTTCTGGGAGCAGGGCAAAGAGATGTATTACACACGCTTTGGCCAGCTTGAGATGTCCTGTGCGAATTGCCACGAAGACAATTGGGGCAACATGATCCGCGCCGACCACCTGAGCCAGGGCCAGATCAACGGCTTCCCGGTCTACCGTTTCAACACGACAGGTCTCGTCTCGGTGCACAACCGCTTCAAGGGTTGCATCCGTGACACGCGGGCAGAGACCTTCTCGGAAGGTACGGATGAGTTCCGTGCGCTCGAGCTATATGTCGCGTCACGCGGCAACGGCCTATCCGTCGAGACGCCTTCCGTCCGTCAGTAATCAATGGCCCGTGCGGGAAACCTCGCACGGGCTTTTTCATCCAGAATGGATGCAGTCATGCGAATATGTAGGGGATAGAACCCATGATCTCGCGCCGTGATTTTATGCAAGCCGCGATGGCGACGACCGCGGTCTACGGTGGCTCGGGGTTCGGGAACTGGTCGAGGCTTGCCGCACAGCAGGTGCTGACCCAGGATCAGTTGCTTCAGTTCGAGACGTTCGGGAACGTTTCGCTGATCCACATGACCGATATCCACGCGCAGTTGAAGCCGGTCTACTTCCGAGAGCCTGAAATCAATCTTGGTGTCGGTGGCAACAAGGGCGAAGTGCCGCATATCACCGGCGCCGACTTTCGCCGTGCCTACGGCATCGAGGACGGCAGTCCGTCACACTACGCGCTGACCTACGACGACTTCGCGTCTTTGGCGCAGGGCTATGGTCGCATGGGTGGTCTCGACCGGATTGCGACCGTGATCAAGGCGATCCGCGCCGCACGGCCTGACGCGATCCTGCTCGATGGCGGCGATACCTGGCACGGATCCTATGGCTGCTACCACACGCAAGGCCAGGACGTCGTGAACGCCATGGGGCTTCTGAAACCCGATGCGATGACCTTCCACTGGGAGTTCACCCTGGGCACCGAGCGCGTGCTTCAGTTGATCGGAGAAATGGGTTTCCCTGCGCTTGGGCAGAACATCTTCGATGCCGAATGGAATGAGCCTGCCGACGACTTCGAGCCCTACACATGGTTCGAGCGTGGGGGAGTCAAGATCGCCGTCATCGGTCAGGCTTTCCCGTACATGCCCATCGCCAACCCCGGCTGGATGTTCCCCGAATACTCCTTCGGTATCCGCGACGAACGGATGCAGGAGATGGTGGACGAAGTGCGCGGCGAGGGTGCGGATCTTGTCGTGGTGCTGTCGCACAACGGCTTCGACGTCGACAAGAAGATGGCGAGCGTGGTCTCCGGCATCGACGTGATCCTGTCTGGCCACACGCATGACGCGCTGCCGGAACCGGTCCTGGTGGGCGAGACGATCATTGTCGCCACCGGATCGAACGGAAAGTTCGTCTCTCGCGTCGATCTCGACGTGCGCGACGGCCGCATGATGGGCTTTCGCCACAAGCTGATTCCGATCTTCTCGGACGTCATCGCCCCGGACGCCGAGATGGCGGCCCAGATCGACGCCGACCGCGCTCCTTTCGAGGACAAGCTGACCGAGGTAATCGGGCAGGCGGACGGCACGCTTTACCGGCGTGGAAACTTCAACGGCACCTGGGACGACCTGATCTGCGACGCACTTCTGGAAGTGCGCGACGCCGAGATCGCACTTTCGCCGGGCGTGCGGTGGGGTCCGTCGATCCTGCCTGGCCAGCCGATCACGCGCGAAGATATCTGGGGCGTCACCTCAATGACGTATCCAAACGCCTATCGAACTGAAATGACTGGTGAATTCCTGCACATCGTCCTTGAAGACGTGGCTGACAACCTGTTCAATCCCGATCCTTTTTACCAGCAAGGCGGTGACATGGTGCGGGTCGGTGGCATGGGCTACCGGATCGACATCAACAAACCGCAGGGTGAGCGGATCACCGAAATGACGCTGCTCAAGACCGGCGAGGCCATCGACCCGGCGCGGTCGTATGTAGTCGCAGGATGGGCCAGCGTGAACGAAGGCACCGAAGGGCCGCCAATCTGGGATGTGGTTGAAACCTACATCCGTGGGAAGGGCACCGTTTCGGTGGGCGAAAACAAGACTGTCCAGGTCGTGACCGGCTAAGGGAGGACATCCATGAACGAAACTTCGAGAACATCGCGTCGGGGCTTTCTGGCAGGCGCCATTGCCGCCGGTGGCGCGACCGTCGCGGCTCCGGCGCGTGCCGAGGGCGATCCTGCAATCACCCAGATCCAGGAATGGGCGCAGGCCTTGGGAGAAGGCGTCGATGCGCGACCCTACGGGACGCCGTCGAGGTACGAGGCCAACGTCAAGCGCCGCAGCGTCGAATGGCTGACAGCGGATCCGGTGTCCTCGGTCAACTTCACGCCGTTGCATGACCTGGACGGCGTCATCACGCCGAAC
>CAZRNL010000492.1:0-2436 GCA_964601395.1 uncultured Silicimonas sp.
AATGACGACCAGCGTCGTATAGGCGAAAATCGCGACGCCGAAAGCGATCGGAATGTGAAAGCCGATACCGAGCTTTCGGCAGATTTCGACTTCTCGCAGCGCCCAGCTGATGAACGCTCCGTGGGCGCAGATCGTGATGACCTGCCACAGTCCGCCTTCGGCCAGCGGTGCCGCGCCAAGTCCGTAGCTGATCGGAGGCGGGTTGACCGAGATCAGCCAAGGATTCCATGTCCCTTGAAGCGCCGCGGAATAGAATACCAGTAGGGTGCCAAGACCGGCGAAGAACACCGTCGTGACACCAAAGAAGCCGACGAAAAACGGTCCGACCCAGAAATCGAACATTTCGCCACCGACAAGCGTACCACCCGGCACGCGATACTTTCGTTCGAAACTGAGCAAAGCCATTTTGCCACTCCGTATCTTGAGATTGTCGCGGGCGACCCCAGGGCCGCCCGTGACGATGTTTTTCGATCAGCCGTCTGCCATTTCAGTAGCAAAAGCTCTCTGAAACCAGTTCGTGTTCGGATTGCTCAGCAGGACGAGGTGAATCATCGCTGCAAGCAGGAACAGGAAGACACCCTGAGCCACGAAGACGCGACGGGGATCGAAGATCAGCCAGATCTTGTAGAACTTTGACATATCTTCTTTTCCTTAGTTCCAGTTGAACCAGGGCAGCCAAATGTACGTGAGGATGTGGGCTACCAGCGCAATGCCGACAAATACCCACATACCGCTCATGTACACAGAATGGAGCTCCTGCGCCTGATCGTCGGTGAGACCTGTAAAAGACAGGTCGGTTCTATCAGCCATTAAATCCTCCGGATCTCAGACTGACGCCGCGTCCCCCGCGGCCGGGTCCCCGCAAGGCCGAAGCCCATTGGGCATCTGCCAGCCTGACGGCCGACAAATGACGACAACGCTGCCTTTTCAGGCGGCGAAGATCATGGGCGTGATGATCCGTGCCTGGCTCCAGGCGCGGGCCATCGGGCCCTTCTGTTTCAGGCTGCCCGAGCGGACTACGCTCAGCGCCCAGGTCAGCGTTGCCAGCGGCAACGTGGCCAGGAAGATGATCCCGAAGTAGACCGCGAACTCGGTGGTCGGCTTCTTCGCCGCCCTCGCTTCCGGGCCGATCGACAGGTTGATGGTCTGGTCGCTCATTGGCGCCCCCTCCCTAAGTTAACTCTGAGCCGCGCAACGCCTTGACGGTCTCGCGCACAACACGCTCGGCACCTTGTGCAAGGGCAGACCGTTCGGCGGCGTCGCGAAGCGTTTTTGCGGCGGAAATTCTTGTCAAAACAGGATGTTCTGCGACAATTCTGTCCAGTTCGACCTGGGCGTCGGCATCCCAGGGGAAGTCGCGCCGCAACTTGGTCGGAGTTGCCGCCGCGCTGTCCATTTCCGACCCAAGTGGCAGGATGTGAAAGAGCGCATCGAACAGGCCATTGCAGATTTCCTGCAACAGATAGGTGGCCCCGGCGTAACCCATGAAGGGCGTACCCGTGGCGCGCCGAATCGCGGCGCCGGGAAAGCTTGCCGGCATGAAGGTTGGCGCCGGTCCATGACCGGACTTCATCTCGGCCAGGTACATCTTTTCGTTTATGGACCCCATCACGATCAGTGGACGCTTCTGGTGGATCAGCGCGCGAACCTCGTCGTTATTGGTCTTCTTGCCTGCGGTTCTGGCAATTGCGAACGCGCAGGGAAGGCCCATGTCGTCTTCGAGGAAAAGGCGGATACCTCGGGCATAGGTTTCGTTGGCGACGATGCCGAAACTGGCGGTCGCAAAGAAATCCTGAGTGACCGAGCGCCAGAGATCCCAGACCGGCTTGATCGTCGAATGCTTCTCGCGCTCGATGAATGGCTCCGGGTCCAGACCCAGCAAATCTCCGAGCTTTCTCAGGAACTTGGTTGTCGAGTCGATCCCGATCGGAGCTTGCAGGAATGGCTTTCCCAGAACCTCGCAAAGGCCACGCCCGAACTCACGGTACATGCAGACGTTCACATCTGCATTGACCAGGTTCCGCATCTCGGCCAGGTGCGCTCCAAGCGGCATCACCATGTTGACCTCGGCCCCGATGCCTTCGACCAGCCGGCGGATCTCGTGCAGGTCGCTTGGCATGTTGAAGGTGCCGTACATCGGTCCAAGGATATTGACGCGCGGCTTCGTGTCGGTTTCCCGCTTCTTCTCTGGCGGCATCCGGCCCTTCGTCATGCCGAACTCGGTGAAGATCCAGGTCATCGCGCGGTCGGCGGCTTCCCATTGGTCTTCGTCGATCGTGCGGGGCAGGAAACGTTGGATATTGGTGCCCATCGGAGTGACGCCACCACCGATCATCTCGGCGATCGAGCCTGTCACGACAACGGCCGGAAGCGCGGGATCAAGCGTTCCCCAGGCGCGCTTCATCGCGCCTTCGGTACCGTCACGGCCCAGTTCTT
>CAZRNL010000493.1:0-2436 GCA_964601395.1 uncultured Silicimonas sp.
GACCTTACCGGCGTGAGATCGATGGGAATGGCGGCCCCCAGGATCTGCGCCACCGGCCCGGCAAGAATGAACCAATAGGCTAGAGGAACGACGACGGCGGCGATGAGCCCCGCAAGCGCCCCGGCCACGCGTACCCCAATTCCGTAAGCGACCCAGCCGACGCCAAAACCCAGCGCAACGCTGATCGGCCCCCAGAGCGACCCACCCCAGATCAGCCAGACGATCACGAACGGAGCGGCGAGCGACAGCCAAAGAGTCTTGCGTGGCAGTTCCGGAAAAAGGACCGGCACGACCGCGCCAAGGAAGATCAGGAAGGCAAGGATCGGGCGCCAGTAAAGATCGGACGGATAGAAGCCGAACATAAGCTGCGGCCATCGATCTGCGATGACCGCCCAGCAAGCGACCGATGCGTCGGGGCCGAAGCGTTCGTCACGGATCCGCCGGCATTCGCTAAGGGAACCGGCATCCCAGATGCCGTTGAAGGCCCAGGGCAAGACGTGGCTGAGCGACCACCAGATCACGTAAAGCGAGATCACTGTCAGCAGGATGTTCAGCCAGCCGGAAAAGAGATTCTCGCGCATCCACTTGATCGCGCCGGCTTCGGAAAGCGGCGGATCCTGCGGATCGATCATCGTGTCGCGCGAAAAGGCAACAGTCTGTGCGTGGGTGTCGCTCATTCTATCGCTCCTTCAGCTTGACGGAGGAATTGTAGACATTCATCACCGCCGAAATCAGCAGACTGAGCGCCAGGTAGAACAGCCCGAGCAACAGCATGCCCTCAAGCTCGCGTCCCGTTTGGTTGATCGTGATCCCCCCAAGGGTCGATCGAACGTCCATGTAGCCTACGGCGATGGCCAGCGACGAGTTCTTCGTGAGGTTGAGATACTGCGAGATGAGCGGCGGGATGATGACCCTCAGCGCCTGTGGCAGGATGACCTGATTCATCGTGGTCGAGGGGCGCAGACCCAGCGCATAGGCAGCTTCGGTCTGGCCTTTCGAGATTGCAAGGATGCCGCCGCGCACGTTCTCGGCGATGAATGCGCCGGTATAAAGCGAGAGTGCCAGCCACAGCGCGATCAGGGAATTGCGCAGGTGGATGCCATCCGTAAAGTTGAACCCGCTGAGTTGCGGATAGTTCAGGTAGGCACCCATCAGCAGCAGGACCAGGGCAGTCGGCACGAAGAAAAGCCCAAGGATGATGTACCAGGTCGTCGGCCGCAGGCCAGTCGCCTCTTGCCGGGCCGTTGCCCAGGCGCGGACCCGGTTGATGCCGAAGATCGATGCGGCAAAGACCGCCAGAATGATCAGCCAGTTGACGAAGCCGCTTCCGGTCAGAGGATTGGCCAGATGTACGGCGGGAATATAAACGCCACGGTTGGTCACCGCCACCGTGTCGAACAGAAGCATCGACGCCGCCGGATCGTCGCCCCGGAAATCGCGCGGCGCCGGCATGGATTCCGTCATCAAAGCAAAGATGAGAAGGATCCAAAGCAGGAGCGGCACGTTCCGGAAACCTTCGACGTAGACCGCCATCAGCTTGGCCACGAGCCAGTTCTTCGACAACCGCAGCACACCGGCGATCACGCCCAGGATCGTCGCAAGCACGCAGCCCAAGAAGGCGATCAGGATCGTGTTCAGAATGCCCACCATGGCCGCGCGGCCATGCGTGGCCTGGCTGTCATAGGGGATCAGCCGCTGGTTGATGTCGTAACCGGCAGGCTGGGACAGAAACCCGAAGTTGAAATCCTTGCCCAGCGCCTGAAGGTTCTGGACCGTGTTCGACACGAGCCACGAAAAGCCAAGCATCATCAGGATCATCGCCACGACCTGGATCGTCATGGATCGGTAGCGCGTATCATAGATGAGTTGGCTAAGCCGGAACCCCTGGCCCGGCGCATCGGTCATGGTTGACATGGTCCTCTCCCCGAGGGTTTCCGTTCTTCCCGGGCTGCTGCGCCGGTTGATCCGGCGTCCCGCCCCCTTGCGGAAACTTCTTCTGTCTTGGCCACTGATGTGGAAGGGGCGCGGACCATCGTCCGCGCCCCTTCTGAATAAAGCCTACCGGAACGGCGGCGAGTAAAGCAGACCGCCGTCGGTCCACTGCGCGTTCAGCCCGCGCGCCAGCCCGATCGGGGTATTCTCACCGATGTTCTTTTCGAACAGTTCGGCGTAGTTGCCACCGGCCTTGATGGCGCGGACGGCCCACTGGTTGTCAAGGCCGAGCATCTCACCCAGGTTGCCCTCGGTTCCGAGCAGGCGGTTGATCTCGGGATTGTCGGTCCCGTTGGCCAACTCGTCGATGTTGGCCGACGTCACGCCGTACTCTTCGGCGGCGATCAGCGCGTTCAAAGTCCAGCGCGCGATGTCGCCCCACTCGTTGTCACCGTGACGCACCAGCGGACCAAGCGGTTCCTTCGAGATGATTTCAGGCAGAAT
>CAZRNL010000494.1:0-2431 GCA_964601395.1 uncultured Silicimonas sp.
GCGGCGACGGCATGGCGCGGGCCTATGTCCACGCGCTGGAGGAAGCGGGCGTGAAGCTATCACAGGTGGAGTACCGCATTTCGGACGTTTCCGGCGAGAAGTACTTCTTCCTGCAATCTGCACTCGCCCACCAACGCCTGATCCGAGAGCGTTCAGCCTTCCAGGACCTCTGGGCGCCCGCGGAAAGCCTTGGCAACATCGGAGCGGCAGCCCTGCCGTTGATCGCGGGCAAGGCTCTGATCGCAGCGCGGCGAGGCTACGCGCCCGGCAGTCCGGTGCTGATCGAGGCGTCAGGAGATGACGGAGCTTGCGGGGCAGCCGTGCTTGACCGGGCCGAGAGGACGGACTGATGTCAACGAACGTCTTTGCCAACGGGCTCGAGATCTCGGGCAAGGCCGTACAGGCACAGACCATCGCGGCCTTCCCTGATGTCTGTTTCACGCCCCCCCAGACACCCGCAACCCCGCCCGGTGTTCCAATTCCCTATCCGTCATTCGGGGTCGCGTCGGACACGGAGAAAGGGACCGCGACGGTCAAGATCGGCGGCAAGGAAGTCAACATAAAGAACAAGTCGGACGAAAAGAAGACCGCCGGGACCGAGGCCGGGTGTGCCCCGAAGAAGGGCGTCATCACGTCGAAGAACACAGGAAAGAAATACTGGTCCATGTGGTCGCCGAACGTGAAGTTCGAGGGTGAACCGGTCATTCGCTTCTCGGATATCGCCACCCACAATCATGGTTCGATGCCGGGAAACACCCCTCCGTGGGTCGAGATCTGCAAGCTCGACCTCGGCGCTGGAAACTGCGTTCAGATCCTGTCGGACATCAACATCAAAATTCACCCCTACAGCGAACGCGACCAGAACTGCAAGAAGGGCTTCCAGTCGGACCATGTGATCCAGAACGCATTCTTCGAACCCGTCCGCGGCGGCGGGCCGATAGCGGAATTCCCCAGATATACCGAGGACGATGCGCCCTGCATCTGTCTGAACGATTCCAAGAAGCGGACGACCCAGCACGGGAAGAAATCCCGAAAGCAGATCAAGCGCGCGGCGAAACTGCGGCGTGCGGCTGGGGCAGGCAAATCCGGACCCTGCAAGCAGACCTTTGCCGAAGCGCGCGACGCGGAGATCCAGCACACCGCCGAAAGCCTGCCGAAACTGAAGAACAGTCAGGATGCGCTCGACTGCATGAAGGCGATCGTGAACACCTATTTCCTTTATGCCACGCGGAAGCGAAGTCAGGATCGCCTCGACGAACTTAAGTGCGATGTTCCAAAGGTGTGAGGTCTGGCATGGAATGTGTTGACACGTTTGTAGCACCCGGGTCGGGCCTGTTTGCGCTCTATTATCACCTGGACGCGCCCGGCGAGCATCTGTCGCGCGTGTATTACTGTTCTGATCCTGCAGGTCGTACAGTGCGACTTGTGGCGGAAGTGCACGAGTGGCTGGTTTCCCTGTCCGCGGGCAACTCGGGGAATGTCTTTGCCGCTTCGTGGGACGGCCGTATCCTTGCCCTCTCACCCGACACCCGCGTTGTTGCCGAGTGCGATCTTCTGGGAACGATCAAGCTCGCTGGATTTGATGATGCCCCACGTTTTCTGATGGGCGAAGAGGGGCACATCTTCGAAGCATCTCCTGGCGGCGCGTGGACACGCCTGAAGATGCGCAGCAAGGCGGACGTCTATGGGGTGGCGCGTCGCGGTCCAGACGACTTTCTATTCGTGGGATCAGGCGGCAAACTGATCAGTTATCGGCCCGGCACATCTCCGACACTAGAGGAATTGCCGACGAGTGCCGACCTTCACGCAGTGGCATTTCTCGGATCCGGCGATGGCGCTGCAGGTGGAGAGAACGGCACCTTGTTCCTCTACCGCAACGGAAGCTGGGACGACCATTCCGTCGAGGGTGAGTCGATTCACGATATATGTGCGTTCAGGGGCCGCCTGATCGTGAGCATGCAGGAAGCTGGCACGTTCGCCATTACCGACGCGGGCGAGCTTGCAAAGCTGTCCGACCTTGAGAGCTACTATCTCACCGCGGACGAGAATCATTTGGCTACCTTCACGGATGACGCGCTGGTGGTCTTTGACGGCACGACATTCCACGAGATACCGCACACCCGCATCCTTGGCGGTGACATCTAGTCGGATTTTGCACCCAGCTTTTCCGCCAGATACGCCCGGACCTGGCCGAGATCCAATTCGGCCACCGGGATCGGTCGCTCTGGTGCCAGCATCCGCACAACGAACAGTTCGCCTGCCTCGGGGAATTCGTTGAACCGCTCTTCGGCGATCCGTTTTCCGTCGTCACCGGAAACGCGCAGACCGTCGAGGCACGCTTCGAGCCGTTCGACGACACGGGCCAGCCGCTCGGCATCCATGTCGGGGTTGTCGGCGGGGTCGAGCAGGGCCTTGTCGTAGACTGTCCACA
>CAZRNL010000495.1:0-2430 GCA_964601395.1 uncultured Silicimonas sp.
GTGGCCGGCCGGATCGACGCGCGCGGCCGGGAACTGGTGGCGCTGGATGAGGCACAAGTGCGGGCTGCGGCGCGCGATTTCCTTTCGCTCAAAGTGCAGGCGGTCGCGGTGGGCCTGCTGTGGTCCGTGGTGAACCCGGTACATGAACTTCGGGTGCGCGAGATCCTCGCTACGGAACTGCCAGATCTGCCGGTCACGGTCTCGCATGAGATCAACCCCATGCCTCGCGAATACCAGCGCTTCATCGCAGCGGCGATAGACGCCTCGATACATCCGATAGTTTCCCGCTACATCGCACGCTTGCAGACCGCGCTGGATGAATCGGGTTTTGCAGGCGACCTGCTGCTGGCCAATTGCGTCGGGGGCATGATGCCGCTGGCGGAAATGATCAAGAAACCGATCTATTCGGTGATGTCCGGGCCGACCCTCGCGCCGATGGCGGCGCTTGCGCTTTCCGACGAGGCGGACATCATCGTGGGCGATATGGGCGGTACGACTTTCGACGTTTCCGCGTTGCGAGATCACCAAATCATAATCACGCCAGACAGCATGATCCACGACGACTCGCTCGGGATTCCCAAGGTGGATGTACGTTCGGTGGGCGCAGGCGGAGGCTCAATCGCCCTTGTCGATGCCGGCGGCCTTCTGCATGTCGGTCCGCATTCCGCGGGGGCGCGGCCGGGGCCGGCATGCTACGGTCTGGGCGGAACCGAGCCCACGGTAACGGATGCCAACGTGCTATTGGGCTTGGTCGATCCCGACTATTTCCTAGGCGGAAAGATGCAGCTGCGGCGCGATCTTGCAGAAGAGGCCGTGGGAACGGTTGCGCGCGATCTGGATGTTACCTTGGAAGATGCGGCCTATGCCATCTACACGACCTCCAATCACAACATGGTGGCCGCAATCGAAGAGATAACGGTCCGCGAGGGCATCAACCCTCGCGAAAGTCACTTCGTTTGCGGGGGTGGCGCCACGGCGATCCATATCTCCGAGATGGCCGATATCCTTGGCTTGAGGCGCTACATGATCCCGCGCTTCATGGCGGGTCTCAGCGCCTTCGGCGGGTTGATCTCGGATATCCGCAACGACAAAAGCGGCGTGCTGCTTACCTCTAACGTCAGTTTTGACCTGGCGGGCGTTAACGCCCTTCTGGCCCAGTTGCGTCACTCCGGCGACGAGTTCCTGGCGGAGGCCGGCGTGCCCGAGGCGAAACGGCAGTTCGAGTACTCGTTCATGGGCCGGTACGAGTTCCAGTCCTTCGAGATCGAGGTGCCGCTACAACTGGACGACCGCGCGTTGACGTCGGAAGACCTGCCGGTCTTGGTTGAATCCTTTCACCGGATGCACGAACGCATCTACTCGATCCGGACAGACGGTGACGTGGTCGAGTTCACTGCATGGAAGCTGCGGGCAATCGGGAAACGCCAGGGCCAGGAGCTCTGGCGTCGCAGTACTCTGCCCGCTCAACACGGTGCACCGGCGCCGAAGTCCGTTCGCAGGGTATATGACCAGTCGACCCGCCAGATGGTTGAAATGCCGGTATACGACTTGGCGCATCTGGGAGGCGGCGCCCAGCTTTTCGGCCCGTGCCTGGTCGAGGCGGAGACCTTCACCGCCTATCTGAAGCGCGGTCACAACGGAACGCTCGATGCGGTCGGCAACATGAACGTCATTGTTGTCTGACCGGTCGCGAGGAGGTTTCAAGATGGACAATGCCACCACTTTCGATCCCGAAGAAACGGTGTCGCGACGCATCGACCCGTTCCTGATGTCGGTTTTGAAGAGCCGCTTCGAGGCCATCGTGCGCGAAATGACCCTCGTCGTCATGCGCGCCAGTCGCTCGGCCGTGATCAAGAACGCCCGCGATTTCAGTTGCGCGATCTTGACCTACGATCACCAGTTGGTCTCCGTCGAGGACGCGCTACCGATCCACGTGATGTCGATGGACATGGCAACGAGGCCGCTGACCGAGTTGTTCGATGACATCAAAAAGGGCGACATGTTCGTGAACAACTGCCCCTACACCGGGGGTACGCATCACGCC
The DNA here is from genome assembly GCA_964601395.1 of uncultured Silicimonas sp. GTDB lineage: Bacteria > Pseudomonadota > Alphaproteobacteria > Rhodobacterales > Rhodobacteraceae > JAVJUV01. The sequence continues at coordinate 2,045 of CAZRNL010000495.1, forward strand.
GACCTGATCATGGCGATGCCGGTCTTCTACAATCAGGAGCCGCTGTTCTGGGTGGTTTCCCTGTCGCATCATGCCGACACCGGCGCGCCGGCACCGTCCACATATCTGCCCTTTGCCAAGTCGATCTTTGAAGAGGGCATGCACTTTCCCTGTGTGCGGATCGCCGAAAACTACAAGGAAAAGAAGGATATCCTTCGAATCGGCTCGATGCGCAATCGCGTGCCAGAGCTATGGCTGGGGGACGTGGCGGCCCAGAGCGGAGCCTGCCGAACGGCGGAGCGGCGCATCATCGACCTCATCGACCGCTACAGTCGCGACACCGTGGTGGATTTTGTAGCCGACTGGTTCGACTACGGCCGTCGTCGGGCAAAGGCCGCCATCGCACA
>CAZRNL010000496.1:0-2423 GCA_964601395.1 uncultured Silicimonas sp.
TGTTGAGACCGGAAAGCCCGGCCATGACGTTCGAGCACATCTGCTCCCAGCCGGCCTGCATGTCGGGCAGCTTCGAATCCGACGCGCCCGCGGCGGCGCCGCCGGGCAGGTCATAGAAGTGGTGCATCTGCGCGCAACCCGCGGTCAGCAGCGCCTGTTCGCCCGAGCCGATCGACATGGCCCCGGTCCGCAGGTCGACGACGAAAGGCCAGGTGCCGAAGATGGCCGGGTGTCCGGGCGAGATGGCGTTGACATAGACGATGCCCGCCAGGCATTCGGCAACCGCCTGGACGATCGCGCCGGCCAGCGTCGCGGGCGCCGTCGCGCCAGCCATGCCGGCGCTGAGCAGAAGGACAGGCATCCCGCCACGGATACAGGTCTCCATCACCTCGCAGCTTTCGGTCGCGAACTTCATCGGCGGCACGACAAAGCAGTTCGAGTTCGAGACGAAGGGACGTTCGCGGAACGCGGCCTCGCCGCCCGCGATCTCGTAGGCCAGCGCCAGGCAGTCGGGGACGTTCGCGGCTTCGAAGAACGACGTGCCGACATGCTTGGTCGTGCCGGCGGCGCAGGCATAGAGCGTGTTGATATCGAGTTCGCGGTTGTCCGGAAGGTCACGGGCGACCATGGGCCGCTGCAGGAAGTGGATGTTGTCCAGCCGATCGGCGATGCGGGCGGCGTCGAAGATGTCCTGAAGGGTCGACTCGGCGTAGTCCAGCGTCACCGCGTCGACCAGATGAACCGCCGCGCCCGCGGTCCCGTAGTGAACCTTCTTGCCCGTGAGATGCATGTCGTGGGCGGGATCGCGGCCGAAAAGCGTGATGCCGCGGGCAGCCTTGGCCAGCATGTCCTCGACCAGCGCAGGCGGGAAGCGCAAGCGGCCGTCATCGCCGAGGATCGCACCCGCACCGGTCAGGATCTCGACGCCCGATGCCGGCGCGTCTGCGAGGCCGATCTCTTCCAGCGCGCGCAGCGCCGTGCGGTGAATGGCCAGCCGATCCGCCTCCGACAGCGGGCCGTAGCTGCCGCCGGAAAGGCCCGGACGTATCGGGCGGAGATCCTGGGCGAGAGGTGCTGAGCGGAGCGCCTGGCGGGCAGCGCGTCCACCCTGACGGCGGGGTTGTTCGTTCATGTGTGTCGTCCTTGGGGAAAGTTAAAGTCTGTCCGGCGTCGGTCAGACGCCCGGACGTCCCCTCGCGGCACGGCCGCGGTCCGCACCGATTGTGCGGCTCACGATCACGATCTGCCACTGGTCTCCGGACATGTGCGGTCTCCCTGTCAGGTGCAGGGTATCTTTGCGGCGAAAGGGATCTGTCGCGTTTCCGGCATGCGCGCTGTCGGTTTCAAGCCTGCCGGGTTGAGGTTTGCCGGATTGCCGGGGTCAGAAATGCTTGCCCTCGGCGGCGTAGTCGGTATGGGCCTCGCCCGCGGCTTCGGCCACGGCCCGGCCCCCGGCGGCCCAGAGAAGCCCACGCCGCAGCATCTCGTGCGCGGGGCCCGATGCGATCACGTCGGCCTTGTGCCCAAGCGCGTTGTAATAGACGCGCCCCATCCCCCAGCGCCGGGTCCAGGCGACGGGCATGTCCACCGGCCCGTTCGGGCTGTGGTACCAGGTGACGGTCGGGAACCGGGTGGTGGCAAGGACGTGGTTGGCCGGGTCGGTGTGCAGATAATACTGCTCGGTCGAGACGTCGAAATCGGCGATACCTTCGGTCAATGCATGATCGCTGTCGGTGATCGTCACGCGATAGGCGATCCCGTCGCCACCCGGATGCGCGACCCAGTTGGCCCCGGTCATGAACTGCCAGAGCACGTTGGACCGGAAGGCGTCGCACATGCCGCCGTGACAGCCGGCAAGCCCGGTGCCGCGCGCGACGGCCTCCGAGACGTTGACGGCGGCCTCGCGGGACAACTCGGACATGGTCCAGACCGGAACGATCAGGTCGTACGGGCGAAGGCGGTCGGCGTCGTCGAAACAGTCGAGGCTGTCGGTGATGGTCACATCCATCCCGGCATCGTCCAGGATGGCGCGGAAGATGGCGGCGACCTTGTCCGGCTCATGCCCTTCCCAGCCGCCCCAGGTGATGAGGGCTTCGGCGGTCATGCGACGCCGTAGATCTGAGCGAGACGGTCGACCGCTGCCTCCGCGCTCATCTCCTCGCTGTCGCCGGTGCGGCGCGAGGTCAGCTCGATCACGCCCTTTTCCAGTCCGCGCGGGCCAACGGTGATCCGCCAGGGCAGGCCGATCAGGTCCATCGTGGCGAACTTGCCGCCTGCGCGTTCCTCGCGGTCGTCGTAGAGCGGCTCGAGGCCCTTGGCGGTCAGCGCGGCATAAAGGCCTTCGCAGGCTGCGTCCGTCGCCGCGTCGCCCTGGCGGAGGTTGACGATCCCGGCATGGAACGGGGTGACGCCTTCGGGCCAGA
>CAZRNL010000497.1:0-2422 GCA_964601395.1 uncultured Silicimonas sp.
CGGGTGGTGCTGGCGGCGCTCGTCGTGGTGATGGTCGGCCGGATGGTGCGACCGGGACCGATCACGCGGGGTGAAGAACATGGGTTTCCTCCTTGATGGTCTGGAACGGGATGCCGCCGTTGCGGGCGTCGAAATCGTAGGTGATGGTCGCGCCGTAGGCGTCGGGATCGGTCGGGTCCCAGCGCGGCTTGTCGAAGACCAGAACGCGGTCGCCCAGCTTGAACCCTTCTTCGAGGTCGTGGGTGACCATGAAGATGGTCATGCCGGTCTCCTCGCGAAGCTCGGTCAGGAAGTCGTGCATCGAAAGCCGCGTGCCCGGGTCGAGCGCGCCGAAAGGCTCGTCGAGCAGCAGGATGCGCGGGCGCGCGGCCAGCGCCTGCCCGATGGCGAGCCGCTGCTGCATGCCCCCCGAGAGCGTGGCGGGATACTGATGCGCGACGTGGTCGAGACCGCAGCGGGCAAGCGTGGCGTCAGCGCGACCAAGCGCGTCGCGAAGCTCTGTTCCCCAGAAGCGCCCGAGCGGGCGGCGGAAGCTTTCGCCCGCGACGATGTTCTCGCGCAAGGTCATGTGGGGGAAGACCGAGTAGCGCTGGAACACCACGCCCCGGTCGAGGCCCGGTTCGAGGGCAGGCTCGCTTCCAGCGATGCTGATCCGGCCGCGCGTCGGCGTCTCCTGCCCCAGAAGCAGGCGCAGGAAGGTCGACTTGCCGCAGCCGGACGCGCCGACAATCGAGATGAACTCCCCTTTCTCGACGCTGACGTTGACCCGTTCGAGGATCGGGCGCGGCCCGTAGGACTGGAAGAGGTCGGTGACGGTGACGAAGCTCACAGGCCTTCCTCCGCCCAGGGGAAGGCCCATCGGGACAGGCGGCGAAGCGCCCAGTCCATCAGGAAGGCCAGGATCGTGATCCAGATGACGTAGGTCAGGATCACGTCCATCGCGAGGTAGCGCCGGACGAGGAAGATGCGGTAGCCAAGCCCCTGGTCCGAGGCGATGGCCTCGGCGGCGATCAGGAACAGCCAGGCCGGGCCGAGCGACAGGCGCACCGATTGTATGAGGCGTGGCATCACCTGCGGCAGCGCCACGCGGGCGGCGATGACGAGGCTGGAGGCGCCCAGCGTCTGCGCCTTCACGATCATCTCGCGGGGGATCTCGATCACGCGCTGGCTGAGGTCGCGGATGAGGAACGGCAGGATGCCGACGACGATCAGCACGACCTTCGACAATTCGCCAAGGCCGAAGACGATGAAGAGGATCGGCAGCAGCGCCAGCGGCGGGATCATCGACAGGACCGCAACGAAGCCCGCGAGCGATGCCCGGACGAGCGGCAGCAGTCCGATCAGCAGGCCAAGGGCAAGCGCCACGAAGGCCGACAGACCGACGCCGATGAAAAGACGTTTGAGACTGGCCAGCGTATCGCCCCAGAAGACGACCTCGCCGCTGCGACGGTCTGGCTCGGTCAGGAGGCGGAGCGCAGTGTCATAGATGGCCGAGGGTGCCGGCAAGAGCTTGTCCGACGGATTGGCGGTCAGCCTGATATCCGATCCGATGGCATAGGCGGCCAGCACCGCGACAAAGGGCATCGCGGCAAGGAACATGCCGAGGGCGACGCCCGGTCTGCGATTGATCCAGCGCATGTGCTGTCCCCCGGAGCGGGCCTGCCGACGCGTGGCAGGCCCTGTCCCGATTGCGCCTAGAGCGCCCCGTCCGCAGCCATCTGCATATAGGTCGTGTCGTAGCGGAACGTGACGTTCCCGCCGTCGCCGGTGACGGTCCCATCCGGATAGGCGACGCCCACGAAGTCGGGCGACGGCGCGCCTTCGCCGAGGATGCCGTTGTCGAACAGGAACTGGGCCACGTTCTGCATCGTCGCGGGAAGGTCCGATCCGCTGGTGAAGGCCACCGCTTCGGCGGGGGTGTAGAACATCTGGGTCGAGGCGAGCTGCGCCTTGTAGCCTTCGAGGTCGGTGCCGGAAGCCTCGGCCATGGCGGTCAGCGCCGCTTCGTCGCCCGCCGCCATCAGTTCCATCACCTCGTACCAGGCGCCGACCAGCGCCTTGCCGAAATCGGGGTTGGCCTCCAGCGTTTCGGTGTTCACGACCAGAAGGTCGATGATCTCGCCCGGAATGTCGGAGCTGTCGAACAGCATGTTGGCGTCCGGGTCTTCCATGATGGACGAGACCAGCGGATTCCAGGTGACGACGGCCTTGACGTCATCGGCGGCGAAGGCCGCGATCATGTCGGCGTCCGAGGTGTTGACAACACCGTCAAGGTCGCGCTCGGCCAGTCCCACGCTGTCGAGCGCACGCGCCAGGAGATAGTGCGAGACGGAGAGCTCCACGAGATTGACGGACATGCCCGAAAGGCTGGCCAGATCGCCCTCGCCCTACAGGATCACCGCATCGTTGCCATTGGAATAAT
>CAZRNL010000498.1:0-2415 GCA_964601395.1 uncultured Silicimonas sp.
GGGCTTGGTGCGCCAGCGCCGTTGTTTGTAACCGTCCGGCCGACGGCACCTACCAAGGCAAGCCGAAGACGAGGAGACTCAGCGGGGTTGCCAGGCGTCTGGCAGGAGGTCGTCGAGGTCCGCGGCCTTTGCGGAAGGCAGGCGTGTCAGGACATCGCGCAGGTACTCGTAGGGGTTGAGGCCATGGAGCTTGGCCGACTCGATGAAGGACAGCACGATGGCGGCGGCCACGCCGCCGCGCACGGAACCGGCGAAGAGCCAGTTCTTGCGGCCGACGGCAATCGGACGAAGCGCACGCTCGGCGGCGTTGTTGTCCAGGGGGAGCCGACCGTCTTCGAGGAAACGGGTCAACGCCTGCCAATGGTTCGCGGCATAGCCCATCGCCTGGGCCAGCGGGCTCTTCGGCAACAATCCCGGCAAGTGCGCCGCCATCCAGTCGCGAAAGGCATCGAGCAAAGGTCCGATCTCCTCTTGGCGCCTTCGTCGCCGCGCGTCGGGATCGAGATCCTTCCAAGCGTTGTCCAGATGGTAGAACTGCCCGATGCGGGCCACCGCCTCGTGCGCCAGCCCCGGCGTCTTCTGGGTCTTGGCCACCTCGAAGAACTTGCGCCGGGCATGCGCCCAGCAGCCGACCTCCTTCAGGGCCGGATTGGCGAACAGCCGGTCGTAACCGGCATAGGCATCGGCCACCAGATACCCCCGCCAACCGGCCACGAAGGACTGCGGGTGAATGCCGGCGCGAGAGGTCGTGAATTCGTAGGCTATCAACCGGCGCGTCGGCGCCACCCAGCCCCAGGCGCGAGCCTTGACGGCGGCGCCGGCCTCCTGGAGCGGCACGATCGTATCGTCGCTGTGCAGGATGTCGGCCTGCCGTATCTGACGGATCAGATGCTCGTACAGCGGCTTCAGGCACTGGGCGCTGCCCAGCACCCAGTCGCACAGTGTCGAGCGGGGAAGCTCGATGCCGGCCCGACGCAACATCGCTTCCTGCCGGTTCAAGGGCAGATGGTCGGCGAACTTCGAGACCAGGACATGGGCCAGCAGACCCGGCGCGGCCATGCCCTGCTCGATGGGCGAGGCCGGCAGCGGGGCCACGGCGATCTCGCCCTGGCAAGGACGGCAGGCATACTTGGGCCGACGTGTCTCGATGACCTTCAGCGTGGCCGGCACGTAGTCGAGCTTCTCGGACACGGCCTCGCCGATCACATGCCGCGCGCCGCCACAGCAGGGGCAGGGCTTCTGTTCTACGGGCAGGTCGATGAGCGTGACTTCGCGCGGCAGGTGCGCCGGCAGTTTCTCCCGGACAGGTTTGGGGCGCGGGGCGACGGTGACCGTGCGGGTCCGGGGTTCGGGCGCCGCTGGTGGGGCGACCTCGAACAGCAGACCGGTGTGCGCGTCGATGTTCAGACGTTCGGCCTTGTGGCCGAAGACCAGGCGCTGCAACTGGGCCAGTTGGAACTGGACGGCTTCGAGGTTGGCCTTGAGCGTCTCGACGGTCGCTTCGAGGGCGGCGTTCCTGGCAAGTGCGGTGGCCAAATCCATGGGGAGGGAGCATGCCGACATCGTCGCCCGCGGACCATTGCCCGGAAGGGGGGCCGCCGACTCCCCGGAGGGCGTAGGCCCTCAGGCGACGCGCTGGCATGGCACGCTTTTGAGTCGGCGTACCGTCGGATCGATGCCTTCGAGCACCAGCGTCAGATCGCTCAGGGTCAATCGAGGGGCGACCGGAAGACGGAAGCGTCCCTTCTCCAGGCGCTTGTAAGCCAGCCAGAAACCATGCCGATCCCACCACAGCAGTTTCACCTTGTCGCGGCGACGATTGAAGAAGACGAACAGCGCGCCCGACAGGGGAGAAACCGGCAGCGATTCTTGCACCCACATCGCCAGGCCGTCGATGGACTTCCTCATGTCGATGGCGCCTTCGGCGACATAGACCGCCGTGCCCGCGCCGATCAGCATCGCGCCTCCACGACATCCAGCAGCCGCGACAACGCGCCGGCCTCGAAATCCGACGGCAGAACGACGCGCAGCCCGGCACGCTCGATGACAAGTTCCAGCGGCCGGCATCCCGCGGGGACCGTCGCCGCATCCGGCGTGACCAGGATCAGCCTGATCGCCGTGCCCGCGTCAGAAGCGGCGTCCTTGCCGGCAAACCGCCGCTTCCAGTATTCCAGTGTGTCGCGCGATTCGCCGCGCCGCCTCGCCCAAGCCGACAAGGACTCTCCGCTTTGCCGCCATGCCTCGATCTCTTCCCGCCACCTCCGCCGCTGTACTTCGCTTGCCTTCGCCATCGATTCCTCCGGACACGTCAATGCGTGCCGCAAGAATGCCCAACCACCGCCATGCCATGGAAGATGTCGTCGGCCGGACGGTTACGCCCCTACTGATGAAACCCATGTAGCCCGTAGGTGAACG
>CAZRNL010000499.1:0-2410 GCA_964601395.1 uncultured Silicimonas sp.
ACCCATGCCGAGAAAGCCCAAACCTTGCTGGGCAAGCGTTTCCGTACGTCTGCGCGTATCGTTGAAGTCGGCGTTGCCCGCATCCACGATCAGATCGCCTTGGTCCAGTAGCGGGATCAGGGCTTCGATCACCGCGTCCACGGCTTCGCCTGCCTTGACCATGAGGATCACAGCGCGGGGGCTATCGAGCGCGGCGACAAGTTCCGCCAGTTCGTACGCGGGCGTCAGTCGCGATGCCAGATCACCGGCCTTGCCCATGAAATCGTCGACCCTGTCGTTGGTCCTGTTGTGAACCGCAACGTCGAAACCCCGGTCAGCCATGTTGAGCGCCAGCGCCGCGCCCATCGTTCCCAGTCCGGTCAGTCCGATCCTAGCCATGCCTGTCTCTCAGTTCTTGTGAATGACCGCGACCTGATCGCGGCGGGTTTTCGTGTAATGCACCTGGAACACGAAACAGCCCGATATGTCGGGGGCCAGGGCGCGAAACGCCGCCTCGGTTTCCGGATCGTCGTGATGGAATTCGCGCGTTTCCGAAAAGCCGCGGAACAGGCTCGCCGTCTTCGTGATGCCCGCCCGCTCGAAGGTCTCCGGCTGCCAGCGCAGGTCCTCGATCACGTAAAGTCCACCGGAGGGCAAAACCGGGAACAGTTCCAGAAAGGCGTTCTGCTGGTGGTGGCTGGCATGGCTGGCGTCGTCGATGACGATATCGACCGCTCCGATCTCGTGCGCGGCCCGTTCAATGGCGGTGCGGTCGTCCATGTCGCATTGCACGAAACGAAAACGCGGGTGTCCGAACCACGAGAAATCCGAGATATCCAGTCCGACGATCGTCGCCTCGGAAAAATAGTCCAGCCACATGCGAACCGATGGCAGGTCCTTCGTTTCGCGCCCGGCATCAATGCCATGCTCGGGGCCGCCGATCAGAAGGCCCATTTCGAGGAAGGTAATGGGCCGGTCGCGAAAAGGACGGAACAGAAGTTCGTAAAGTTCCGTATACCGGTGTTTTCTCGGCCCCTTGTCGGAACCGTATCGGTCGGCCAATGCACTGAGGCTCGGCAGGTCTCTCGGTGCGTCTTTCATGGGACTGCCCTCCGGTTCGGCGGCAGTCTAGTAACTGGCGGCGGCGGCGTCGAGACCGCGCCGCAGCCGAGTTCAGGCCGCGCGGGGCGGCGCCATCACGTCCACGAGCGCGTCGACCATCGCATCATCACGCAGCCTGAGCGGCGCGTTGAGGGCGTCAGCCATCGCCATCCGCAGGATCAGCCCCAGAAGCGCCGTGTGGATTGCGGCGGCGGCCCTGCGTGCGTCGACCAGTCGTACATACCGACCGCCGTCAACGAGCCGACCGGCCAGAACGTCGTACATCACCGTCGTCGACGGGTGGATGCGACCCAAGGTCGTTACCATCTGACCGCTTCGTCCCGGCCGCTGCCCGATCTGCGGCGTCACATACATGAGGCGAAAACGGTCCAGATCCGAAGTGTGGAATACCGCCAACGCGCCGACATAGGACCGGATCGCGTCTTCGGCGGTGCTTTCGCGACGGATGGCATTGCACCCGGCGGCGCTTTCGGCCTCCAGAGCCGGTCGCACGAGCGCCTCGATCAGGCGCGCCTTGTTAGGAAACCAGTAGAGTACGGCCTGCTTCGAAATACCGACCTTTTCGGCCACCGCATCGAACGTCAGCCTGTCCGGTCCAAAGGATTTCACCACTTCGCGCGCAGCAACGAGAATACGCTCCGCGGTCTCGCCCCGTTTCGCAGCCATCGAAATATCCCCCAACACACAATACGCCTGTTGCTTCGCACACATGCATTAACAACGGGAAGGAAATTGGTGTGCAGAAACCGATGGTTTCCGTATTGGCATCAATGCTCCGGACGACCTCCAAATCGCGCCACCGCAATCTCTCACCAGGTTCGCGTCCGATGGTCTCGGGGCTGTCACAAAAGAGAAGGCCCCGCCGAAGCGGGGCCTTCGCAGTCCGGATAACCGGCTCTCTTACTTTTCGTCGCCTTTCAGCGCTGCGCCCAGGATATCGCCAAGCGAGGCACCCGAAGCAGAGGAGCCATATTGTTCGACGGCTTCCTTCTCTTCCGCGATCTCACGCGCCTTGATCGAAAGGCCCAGCTTGCGGGTCTTCGGATCGACGTTGGTAACGCGGACGTCGACCTTGTCACCCACCGAGAAACGGTCAGGGCGTTGCTCGGCGCGATCTCGCGACAGGTCAGAGCGACGGATGAAGGACTTCATGCCTTCGTACTCGACCTCGATGCCACCGTCTTCGATCGCGGTAACAACGACTGTGACGATCGAACCGCGCTTGGTTCCATCAACGACTTCGGTGAAGCTGTCGTCCAGCGCCTTGATCGAAAGCGAAATCCGCTCTTTCTCGACGTCAACCTCGGTG
>CAZRNL010000500.1:0-2407 GCA_964601395.1 uncultured Silicimonas sp.
CTCCGACTTGCCGGTTGCGATCTTCTCGTGCGTTTTCGCGTCGACATCCGGGTTGACGCGCACCGTGATCGGCGCGGTCTTGCCCAGCCGCTCGGCAACACCCGACAAGAGCGCCATCTCGGGTTCGCTCTCGACGTTGAACTGGCGGATGCCGCCAATCAGGGCCAGCTCCATTTCGTCAGCCGTCTTGCCGACACCCGAGAAGACGATCCGCTCGCCCGGAAAGCCCGCCGCCTTCGCCCGGCGATACTCGCCGCCCGAGACCACGTCGACGCCTGCGCCAAGCGACGCCATCAGTTTCAGCACCGCCTGGTTGGAGTTGGCTTTCATGGCGTAGCAGACCAGGTGATCCATTCCCGCCAAAGCTTCGTCGAACAGCTGGTAGTGCCGGGTCAGCGTGGCGGTCGAGTAGACATAGAACGGAGTGCCGACCGCCGCTGCGATTTCTGGGATCGCAACCTCTTCGGCATGCAGGATGCCGTTACGGTAGAGAAAATGGTCCATGGGCGCTCCTCGGGGTCGGAAAGCGTCATAGCAGAAAGGCGCTGCCTTGCAATCCGGCGCTCAGAAGTCGATCCGCATTCCGTCGCGCCCGATCCGCAGTGGTCCCGACCATTGCTGGCGGACAGCCTCGGTCCAGTCGGCCTCGCCGTACTCGGGCAGGCCGTCTGGCACGAAGTGGTTGAGGACCAGCGTGCCGACACCAGCGGCATTGGCCAGCCGCCCGATCTCGACCGCGTCGGTGTGGGATCGCAGGATATGCGCCTTCAGCCGGGAATCCTTGTGCGCCAGCCGGTCCACCACTGTTTCGACCCCCTTCGGCAGCATCGCCTCGTGGACAAGGATGTCCGCGCCTTCGACGAAGTCCTGCCAGCCGGGAAACGGGGCTGTATCGCCCGACAGCACGATCACGGCGTCACCAGAGATGACCTTCAGCGCGTAACTTTCCTCAATGGGCGGGTGGTAGTTGCGGATCGCCTCGATCCTGATTCCGTCGGCGCTCCATATTTCGCCGTCGGCGATGGTTGCGAGCGATGCGAGAGGCTCCAGCGGAACGCGCCCCTCGTCTGCGATCCGTAGCCCGATGTCGAAACCCATCGAGGCCAGGAAATGACGCCAGTAGTGCGACAGTCCGGCCGGACCGATCACAGGAAGCGGACGGGTCCGCCCAGCGGTCCAGGCGGTGTGCAGAAGCGGACCCAATTCGAGGTAATGATCCGAATGCAGGTGCGTCACGATCACCATGTCGATTTCAGTGAGGGCAACGCCCTGATCGCAGACGGCACGTGTTGCACCCAGCCCGGCGTCGACAAGGATCGTGAACCCGTGGATGCGAAGCAGGCTGGACGTGGGCATGTTCGAGCCCGGACGGATCGCGGGACCGCCCTTGACGCCAAGCAGCGCAAGCCAGTTTGCGCTCATCGTCAGGCCACGCTTCGGGTGCGCAGGAAGAGATAGAGCGGCAGGCCGCAGCTGACGCCAATGCAGAAGGTAGCCGGTATGGCGACCAACGCCGACCAATTCCGGCGCACACGCGTCTCGGCGATGATCCACACCGTCAGAGCGATTGCGGCGATGGTGAGATCCCAGGTCAGGCCGGTCGTGGAGGCGTTGACATACCAGGCGTCGATCAACCCGGAAAGCCCGGTGCCGGTTTCGTTCATGTAAGTCAAGAACCAGTACATGGGGTGGATTGCTCCCCAGACGGCCAGCGCGAGGTAGATCATCCGCAAGGGCGACATCAGAGTTCGCCCGCCACGCCGATCCGCGCGGCGCTTTGGGGGGCGATTCCACCCTTCACGGGCTCGGGCGCGCCATCGGCGCCGCAGGCGGCGAGCAGGATCAGTGCCAGAAGCGCCAGCGATCTCATGGGCTGACGGCGACGCCGAGGCCGCCGACACGGCCAGAGACCGACGGCGTCACGTTGACACCGCCCGCCCCCACCGAAATCCCCGCGTTCAGCGATGCATCCTCACAGGCGGGAAGCAGGAGGAGGGCGACGAAGATCAGCTTCTTCACGACAGGCGTTCCTTCCAGCGGGCAATCTGCGCACGCACCTGGTCGGGTGCGGTTCCGCCGTAGGATGTGCGACTTCTGACCGAGTTGTCCACTCCCAGCACGTCATAGACGCCTTCGGTGATCGCCTCGTGCGCGGATTTCATCTGGTCGAGCGAAAGATCGGGCAGGTCCTTGCCCTCGGCCTCGGCCATTGCCACCAGACGCCCGGTCACGTGATGGGCATCGCGAAACGGCAGGCCTGCCTCGCGCACCAGCCAATCGGCCAGGTCGGTGGCCGTGGAAAAGCCCGAGGACGCGGCGGCGCGCAGCCGGTCGGGGTTGGCGGCCATATCGCGAACCATCCCTTCCATCGCAGCCAGCGCCAGCATCAGGCTGTCGGCGGCGTCGA
>CAZRNL010000501.1:0-2407 GCA_964601395.1 uncultured Silicimonas sp.
CCGCAGCACCAGCGCCAGCAAGGCCGCGGCCAGTACCAGGAGCACCGCCGAGACCGGGGATATTCGCGTTTTCGTCATTTGATTTCCTCCGCCGCACAGAGCGGTGTTTCTCCCCAACTGGGGTCTTCCGCTGACTACGCCGCATGTCGCTCGCCCTTGTGTTCCCCGGATGAAAGTGTCATCTCGAGGGGTTCCACGGCCCGCACCCAGTTCTCGTCGGAAGTGGTGCTCGGAACCGGTTCCCTGACGTGAAAAAGCGGCTCAGGGTTGCTTCGGAAATGCTCGCGGAAGGCGAATGCCTTAGGCACCCGCAGGATGAGACGGTGTATCATGATGGTCTCACGCGCGCCGACTTGCAAGCGCGAATCCGAGGCAATCCATGCGGCGCTTCACGACGATACGTTGCAAACCGTCGTACCGGCCGCGGCCGGGTGTGGTCCTGCCGACGGGATCACCGTTCATTGGGCCGAGCTATTCCACAACGGGCATAAGCATCGACAGCCGGCATGAAGTTGGTTCAGCCGCTGGCGTTACCAACCGGCCTGCCGCAACGACACCGGTGCAGCTACTGCACCAACCGCAGCCCGAGTGCCCGGAGTTCCTTCGAAGCAGCGGCTGCAAGTGTTGAATTCGCCGATCACTCGGTCGCAACGAGCACCGCAGCGGACCCACCGCTGCGCTTAGGATCCGGCCTGCGGTCTCACCAGTGTGGCCGCAGAATCACGGAGGATCCGAGTATGTTGGCATTAACCCGACGGCCGGTAGCGCTCATCGCGACCCTGGCCGTCATCTCTTTCGCTCTCCTCGCCGGAGGCTTGGCACGAGCCGACGGTCCCGTTGGCTACAGCCAGGGCCACGTGGACCTGGTGGACGTGGAGTTGCACGACGGCGAACTTGAGCTGCATATCCACGACGAAGACATCGACGAAGAGTTTCATCCTGAGGATGTGACGTTCCTCGTCAAGGACGCGGCGGAAACGGCTGTTCCGGCGGACCCGGCATATGGGTTCCTCGGTGCGCCCGGTGCACCAGTCTGGATCCTGCCGCAAACACAAGACACGAACCTCATCTGGCCCGGCATCGCCACAGAGGAGATTGCCCCGGGCGATCTTCTGAACGACGAAGTCAACATCGAGCTCGTCTCGGTCGGCGGGCCCGGGAATCTGGCCATTTACACACAGGACTCCTTTGGCACTCCAACCGTGCTCCTGGATTCCGGTGATGGTCTTCCGGATGTCCTTACGATCGGTCTCGTCCATCTCCATGCCAACTGGGCGTTCACCGCTCCTGGCACCTACACCATCGTCTTCAAAGCTTCGGCACAGCTGGCCGATAGCACGCCGATCGAGTCCGAACCGGCGACGTACACCATCATTGTGGGCGGGGAACTGCCTGTCCTGAGTGCCCTGGACCACAAGGAAGCAGCTCTCGAAGTTCTGCAGCCGTTCGCCGGCGAGCACACCCGCATCGCCCAGGCCATAGCCAAAATAAACGACAGCCTCGATCCGGCCCTCTGGGTCGGCCCCAACAAGCTGGAGTACCGAGCCGGCAATGCGGTCTTTGCCGCTGAGCGCCAGGCAGTGAACAAGCTGAAGAGAGTCAAGCAGCACCAGGTCTCCCCTGCAGCGTGGGCCGCCATTGCTGAGGCAATCGATCTGATGGTTGCTGCCGACCGCATCCTCGCGGAGTGCGCTATTCACACCGCAATCGAGGAAGGCGGCAACGCCACCAAGATCGCAAAGGCCGAAGTTCAGGTTGCCAACGGTGACGCGGACGCCGCTGCTGGGAAGCACTCGCAGGCGATCAGGCACTACCAGAACGCGTGGAAGCTTGCGAACCAGGCTCTCCCCTAGCGTGTCACCATATCAGACATTGCTCGAAGGGGGAGGCAGCGCTCTAGCCCGAACCCATCGCGGCATCGAGGTGGGAGATGGTCCATGCAGGACCGTCTCCCACCTCTTTCCGATTCTCGCCGGAAGCCTCTTCGGCGAGAGCCGCGGCGGTGCCCGCCGTTGGCGCCTTCCGTGTAGTTCCAGTTTTCTCTGGTTCGCTACCGGATGTCGACGTTCACCCTGATCCGGGCATCGGCCCCGTGACCGTCCAAGCGGACCACCAGTCCGCGTCGGCTGATTGCCCGGAAGAGGCGAGTGACCGTGGAACGTGTCGATCCAATCGCTGCGGCGAACTGGGAGTGCGTGAGGTGCACGCCGAGTTCATAGCCCCCACCGGAATCCGGGTTCCCGAACTGCTCGGAGAGCAGCGCCATCAACCCAAGAATACGCTGTTCCATGTGTGGATGTGCCTGCATCGCGGCCCAGGCTTCCGCACGCAGGAGTCGTGACTCGAGCGCCGCTGCCCATGAGGTTGATTCGTACAGCTCGCTCCGCGCGATGTGGGCGACAGTGGC
>CAZRNL010000502.1:0-2405 GCA_964601395.1 uncultured Silicimonas sp.
CGGGCCGTGCCCGCGATCCAACACGCTCACGGTTTCAATGTCCGGGACCGTCCGGCTTGGCGAAATGCAGATCGATGATTTTCCTCAGAACCAGTCGCCATTCGCCTTCGGCGACCTTGTTGTTCTGGAGTGCGGACATTTGCGCGCGCCGAAACGCCACGATCGCGCTGTCGTCGCCGTACCGTCTCACGAGGAACCAAGCGGCACGATCGATGTTGAGAGGCGATCCCGGCATGCCCTGACCTACCGGAAGCCAACGGAGCCCGCATCCTCCAAGCGCGCAAGCTCCTCATCCGTGAAGACGCGACTGCGCGTCAGAAACCGAACACCCTCAGGGGCTTCCACGGAGAAACCTGCACCCCGTCCTTGCACAACATCGATCATCAGATGCGTGTGCTGCCAGTGCTCGAACTGCGCGCCGCTGATGTAGAAGGGCGCGCCGCCGATCTCCCCGAGCATCACGTCGGATGCACCGATCCGGAACTCGCCGACCGGATAACACATTGGCGCACTGCCGTCGCAGCAGCCGCCGGACTGATGGAAGAGAAGCGGTCCGTAGCGGTCTTCGAGGGTCGCGATCAGGGCCAGTGCCTCGGGCGTCGCGCTGACACGGTCGACCATGCCAAAACCTCCGTCTATTGCCTTCGGACGCTGTCGGCCACCGGAAGCAAGGCGCAGGTTAGCCCACGACACCAGGGCGCACCTCGCTTCCGGGAAGCCCACATGGCCGATCAGAAGAAGCCGAGCGCTTTCGGACTGTAGCTCACCAGCATATTCTTGGTTTGTTGATAGTGGTCGAGCATCATGCGGTGGTTTTCGCGGCCCACCCCCGACTGCTTGTAGCCGCCGAATGCCGCATGCGCCGGATAGAGGTGATAGCAGTTCGTCCAGACGCGTCCGGCCTGGATCGCGCGGCCGAAGCGATAGGCCTTCGTGCCGTCCCGCGTCCACACACCCGCACCCAGTCCGTAGAGCGTGTCATTCGCGATCGACAACGCCTCCGCGTCATCCTTGAAGCGGGTAACCGCCAGGACCGGGCCGAAGATCTCCTCCTGAAAAATCCGCATGCGGTTGTGGCCTTCCAAGACGGTCGGCTGGACGTAGTATCCGTCTTTCAGGTGGCCGCCCAGGTGGTTGCGTTCGCCGCCGGTGAGAACCTTGGCCCCTTCGCTCCTGCCGATGTCGATGTACGAGAGGATCTTCTCCAACTGGTCGTTGGAAACCTGAGCGCCGATCATCGTCGTCGGATCGAGCGGATCGCCCTGCTTGACGGCTTTCACCCGCTCGATCGCGCGCTCGAGGAAGCGATCGTAGATCGTCTCGTGAACGAGGGCGCGACTGGGGCAGGTGCATACCTCCCCCTGGTTGAGGGCGAACATGACGAAGCCCTCCAGGGCCTTGTCGAAGAACGCGTCATCGGCGTCCGCCACGTCGGCGAAGAAGATGTTGGGCGACTTGCCGCCGAGTTCGAGGGTAACCGGGATGATGTTCTCCGAGGCGTACTGCATGATCAGGCGGCCGGTCGTCGTTTCCCCGGTGAACGCCACCTTGGCGATGCGCGGGCTTTGCGCGAGCGGCTTGCCGGCCTCGAAGCCGAAACCGTTGACGACGTTCAAGACGCCGGGCGGCAGGATTCCGCCGATCAGGTCCATCAGGACCATGATGCTCATCGGCGTCTGTTCCGCAGGTTTCAGGACGACGCAGTTGCCGGCGGCAAGCGCAGGGGCCAGCTTCCACGTGGCCATGAGAATCGGGAAGTTCCATGGAATGATCTGACCGACGACGCCGAGCGGTTCGTGGAAGTGATAAGCGATGGTGTCGTGATCGATCTCGGAGATCGTCCCTTCCTGGGCGCGGATGCACGCGGCGAAGTATCTGAAGTGGTCGATCGCCAGCGGCAGGTCGGCCGCCATCGTCTCGCGGATCGGCTTGCCGTTGTCCTGCGTTTCGACCGCGGCGAGAACCTCGAGGTTGCTTTCCATCTCATCGGCGATCTTGAGCAGCATGGCGGCGCGCTCGGCTGCAGGTGTGCGGCCCCAGGCCTCTTTCGCCTTGTGCGCCGCATCGAGCGCCAGTTCGATGTCGGCGGCGCTCGACCGGGCCACTTCGCAGAGCGGGCGGCCGGTGATCGGCGAGGGATTGGAAAAATACCGCCCGTCGACCGGAGCGACCCATGTCCCTCCGATGAAGTTGTCATAACGCGGTTGGATGCGGACCTTCTGCCCCAACTCGACCAGTGTCTGCTCGTTCATCGTTTGCCTCCCGGACCGTCGGACGCCAGAACGGCCGGCGACCTATGTTGGATTGAATAGAGCTCGATCTATGTCTATCCGGACATAGATGCTCACGCCATTGGCAAAAGGTCGAAGCGTCGGCTTGGCCGCCGCACCGAGTGTGCTAATCTG
>CAZRNL010000503.1:0-2394 GCA_964601395.1 uncultured Silicimonas sp.
CGGTCGATCCACACCACCGTGTCGGGCCGCGACGGCAAGCGCGTCGAGGTGCAGATCCGCACCCGCGAGATGCACGAGGTCGCAGAGGCCGGTGTCGCGGCGCATTGGTCCTACCGCGACGGCGTCCGTGCCGAGAACCGGTTCGCCGTCGATCCGGCGAAATGGATCGCGACTTTGACCGAACGCTTCGACACCGAGGAAGACCACGACGAGTTTCTCGAAGCGGTCAAGCTCGAGATGTACGCCGACCAGGTGTTCTGCTTCACGCCCAAGGGCGATGTGGTCAAGCTGCCGCGAGGAGCCACACCGCTCGATTTCGCGTACACGATCCACACCCGGATAGGCGACAGCTGTGTCGGTGCAAAGGTCGATGGCATCCGGGTGCCTCTCTGGACCCGTCTGAAGAACGGCCAGTCGGTCGAGATCATGACTGCCGAGGGGCAGCGTCCCCAGTCCACATGGATCGACATCGTGGCCACCGGACGTGCCAAGTCGGCAATCCGGCGCTCGCTGCGCGAAGAGGATCGCGCGCGGTTCATCAAGCTTGGGCGCGAGCTTGCGCGCGTGGCGTTTGAACATGTCGGAAAGAGACCGGCGGAAAAGGCGCTCAGCACCGCCGCCAAGCAGCTTGGCATCGAGGATTCGACCGAGTTGCTTGCACGGATCGGATCCGCCGACCTGACGGCGCGCAAGGTGATCGAGACGCTGTACCCCGACCTTGCTCGCGAGTCCGGCGACGAGATCGACGCCGCACGCGCCGTCGTGGGCCTGAACCCGGGTCAGACATTTCGCCGCGCAGCGTGTTGCCAGCCGGTGCCCGGCGAACGCATCGTCGGTATCAGCTACAAGGGACGAGGCATCATGATCCACGCAATCGACTGCTCCGCATTGGTCGAGTTCGAGGATCAGTCGGGGCGCTGGGTCGATCTTCACTGGCAGGACGGCCGCCATCCGGCCGTTCACAACGTCAGCTTCGAGATGACCATCGCCAACGGCGCGGGTGTGCTTGGCCGGATATGCACACTTATTGGTGAGCAACGCGCCAATATTGCAGATTTGGTCTTTATTGACCGGAAACCGGACTTTTATCGTCTTATTGTTGACGTTGAGTTGAGAGACATTGAGCACTTGCATGCCCTGATGCTTGCACTCGAAGCCGACAGCGATGTCTCTTCGATTTCGCGGCACCGGGATCTGGAACGCAAACCGTAGCGGAAAGGACGGTAAAGCGGTGGTCTTCAAGCGGCGTACGCCAAGGACCTATTACGAGGCAGTCAGCCAAAGCCTTTATCCCAAAGGTGGTTGGCGGCGCGCGGCGCGCTATGTCGTACACAGACTCCGGCGGCTTCCCGACCCGGCCCACAAGATCAGCCGCGGGATTGCCTGCGGCGTGTTCGTCTGTTTCACACCCTTCTTCGGTCTGCATTTCCTGGTCGCGGCCGCGATGGCCTGGGCGATCAACGGCAACATCATGGCGGCCCTGCTGTCGACCTTCTTCGGTAACCCCGTCACGTTCCCGCTGATTGCGGCCGTGTCGATGGAGCTGGGGTCATGGATGCTTGGCATGCCCCCGATCCCGCTTCCGCTGGTGGTGTCGGCCTTCTCGGATGCCGCGGTGGAGCTTTGGCGGAACATGATCGCCATCTTCACGCCCGAACCTACCGAGTGGGGGCGTCTGAACTGGTTCTTTCACCGTCTTTTCGTCCCCTATATGGTCGGCGGCCTCCTGCCCGGTATCGTGACCGCCTTTGCCTTTTTTGTCCTCTCGAACCCGCTTCTGGCCGCCTATCAGAGAGCGCGCGTCGCCCGCTTGAAGAAGCGTTTTGCGAAGAAGCGCGAAAAAGTCATCTCGCGCCGGATGGAGGCCGAAGAAGCCGATACGCTGAAAGCCCCCGGAGCAGACAGGACTGCGGCCGAATAGAGACCTGCTTGCCCTGACGCACCAGTCATGCGACGGGATCCCATGGCGAAAAAGACCTCACCAAGGAAGACTGCCAGACCAAAGCCCCGACGTCGCGTCGTCCGGTGGCTTGGCCGCACGGTCCTGTCTTTTGCGTTGGCCATCGTTCTGTCGGTGGCGGTCTTCTCGGTCTTCGCGCCGCCGACGACGCCTTACGTGCTGTCCGAGGGCGTGCGTCTGGGCGGAGTTCAACGCCGTTGGGTGCCGATCGACGATATCGCCCCGGTGATGGTTCGCTCGGTTGTCGCTGCGGAGGATGCCAATTTCTGCCTGCATTGGGGTTTCGACATGGCTCAGCTGCGTGCGGCCATCGCCCAGGGTGCCGACCGGGGTGCCTCGACACTGACCCAGCAGACGGTCAAGAACGTCTGGCTCTGGCAGGGACGAAGCTGGCTTCGAAAGGCGATGGAAGGCGTGATGACGCCCGTGGTCGA
>CAZRNL010000504.1:0-2394 GCA_964601395.1 uncultured Silicimonas sp.
GGCTCATCGGCGTCTTGATATGTTCCAGCCGCTTCTCCAGTGCTTCGACGGTCTTGATCACGTCGAATCCCTGACGTGCGCAGGACGGACAGGAAATGATGTTCACGCCCCGGTGCCGCAGCCCCAGCGATTTCAGGATCTCGAAACCGACCCGCACCTCTTCCACCGGGTCTGCCGACAGGCTGACGCGGATCGTGTCGCCGATCCCCATCCAGAGAAGGTTTCCCAGTCCGATCGCCGACTTCACCGTACCGGCGTTCAGACTGCCAGCCTCGGTGATGCCCAGGTGGATCGGCGCGTCCGTCGCATCGGCCAGCGCCTGGTACGCGGCGGCGGCCAGGAAGACGTCCGACGCCTTGCAGCTGATCTTGAACTCGTGAAAGTCGTTGTCCTGAAGGATCTTGATGTGATCCAGTCCCGACTCCACCATCGCCTCGGGGCAAGGTTCACCGTATTTTTCCAGCAGGTCCCGCTCCAGCGATCCCGCGTTGACCCCGATCCGGATCGAGCAGCCGTGATCCTTAGCGGCCTTGATAACTTCGCGCACCCGCGCTTCGGACCCGATGTTGCCCGGGTTGATACGAAGACACGCCGCTCCCGCCTCGGCGGCCTCGATGGCGCGCTTGTAGTGAAAATGAATGTCCGCCACGATCGGCACAGGGCTCTGGCGCACAATCTCGCGCAGAGCTTTTGTCGAAGCCTCGTCCGGCGTCGAGATACGGACGATATCCGCCCCCGCCTCGGCGGCACGCTGAACCTGTTCGACGGTAGCCTTCACGTCGGTCGTGTCGGTATTGGTCATCGTCTGGACGCTGATCGGCGCATCGCCCCCGACGGGCACCGAGCCCACGTGGATTTGACGGGACTTGCGGCGATAGATGTTGCGCCAGGGGCGCACGTGGTTCAGCGACATGGCGGAAGACCTCGGAGCATTACGCCTCTTAGATAGGCCAGCCGGGTCCGGCTGACAATCGACCGCAGATCACTGACTGGCGCCGGTTCCGACCTCTGCCACTGCGACGAAGCGCTTGAGGTCAGTGTCCCGCTCTATATCGGCGAGTTTGTAGGCCTGCTGCAGCGCATCGGGCGCAAGCGCAACATTGTCGATCACAACCGGACCGTCCCCGGCAGGGCCGTAAGTCTCACCGTTGACGGCGAAATAGAGCGAGCCTGCGTTACCTGCCCGCAAAGTCGCGGGCTCCTCGGTCATGGGCACTTCGAACTGTTCGCCGGCGTCGAGAATTTTCTCGAAGATCACCGTACCGTCGGCGCCGCGCACACGCACCCAGGACGGACGCACCGCCAGAAGCGCAACGGACGGACCCGCATCGCCAACCACCTGAACCAGTGGTGGAAGCAGGTCGTCGGCATCGAGCCGCGTCACCAGCGCATCTTCCGCCTGGGTCAGGGTGGAGGGAATAGCGTAGGGCATCGAGTCGGGCCGCGGGCCGCGCGAAGCGATGAAGGACTCGCTTGACGACGGCGCCAGCGCACCGATCGTGTCCGGGTCGATGGCCGAGATCGGTCCATCGCGAGCGATCAGCACCGGCACGTCCAGCGCCTCGGGGCGATAGAGCCGGTCGAATCGGTCGGTCTCCGGGGCTTGGACATTCGCGGTGTCCGATCCCGTCGACGTGTCTTGGGCGGGCTGAAACGCCGGGGCCAGCGGATCGAGTTCTGCCAGAACCACGGGCGTCTGGTCCACAGGTGTCAGTTGCACCTTTTGCACTTCCTGTAGCACCGCCCAACCGCCGTACCCGATACCCGCTATCAGCACGAGAAGCACTGCGATCGACCCCAAAGCCCGTGGCTCGAACCCGGAAAATGCCGCATCGCCCTTGGGCAGGTAGCTGACGGACGGTTCGGTGAACGGGTCGCGAAGATGAGCAGGCTTGCCGGCGGCCTCGGGTACCTTTGTGCCGGGCGATCTGCGTGCCTGCCGCGAAGGCTGCTGTTCGCGGCGCACCGAAGCATCGGCCGACATGCCATGTGCGACTGTAAAATTGCCCTCGTCGCAGAAGGTCTTGAACGCCCATTCGGGATCGAGGCCCAGATATCTGGCATAAGATCGCACATAGCCCGCAATGAATCCGGGTGTATCGAAGGCCGAGGGATCGGTGTTCTCGATCGCTGCGATATAGTTCGCCTTGATCTTGAGTTCGCGCTGAACATCCAGAAGTGACTTGCCCAACGTGGCGCGTTCGCCCCGCATGATGTCGCCGAGCAATAGATCGAAGTCGTCGAACCCCTTGAGATTCGCGCGCTTCTTTACCTCTTCAGACGTCTCAGGACGTCCACTCATGTGTCCTGCCCCATGTCACTCACCGCTGTCCCCGATACGGAACCGACAGCAGAATCGGTTCCACACATAATCCCTTGTTGGTTAACATACAC
>CAZRNL010000505.1:0-2393 GCA_964601395.1 uncultured Silicimonas sp.
CGGGCGTTGAGTTATTGAGGCAGGTTTCATACAGGCAAGAAACCTATCGAGCAGTAAGTTCTTTATACGCAAGTGTTTGCCGCTGTCCAAGCTAAAAGTTTGAAAACTTTGACAACCGGCCCTAGTCTTGCGCCTAATCACCAACGGACACAGGGATTGTTTCGCATATGGGAATGAAGTTTTTCGCGGCGGCCCTTTCGGCGGTCTGCGTGGTCGCGCTCCCGGCCTTGGCCGAGCCACAACATGGCATAGCTATGTATGGCGACCCGGCACTTCCACCCGATTTTGTGTCGCTCCCCTATGCCAATCCGGACGCGCCCAAGGGCGGACGGATCGTTCAGGGCGAGGTGGGCAGCTTCGATTCGCTCAATCCCCACATCCTGAAGGGCAACACGCCTTGGCAGTTGCGGTACCTTGCGACCGAGACGCTGATGGGTCGCAGCTACGACGAACCGTTCACCCTTTACGGGTTGCTGGCCGAATCAATCGAAGTGCCCGAGGACCGATCCTGGGTCGAGTTCACCCTGCGCTCCGAGGCGCGATTCTCGGACGGCTCGCCTGTGACCGTGGAAGACGTCCTCTGGTCCTACGAAACGCTGGGGACCGAGGGCCATCCACGCTACCAGGGCTCCTGGGCCAAGATCGCCAGTTCCGAGGCGGTGGGCGAGCGCACCGTGCGTTTCACCTTCAGCGAACGCGACGACGAATTGCCTCTGATCATGGGACTGCGCCCGATCCTGAAGAAGGCGCAGTGGGAGGGCCGCGACTTCGCGGAGTCGGGGATAGACATAGTGCCGATTTCAAGCGCGCCTTACGTGATCGCGGACTACGATCCGGGTCGCCACGTGACCTTGAAACGAAACCCCGACTACTGGGGCAAGGATGTTCCCTACATGCGGGGACAAGCCAACCTCGACGAGATCCGCATGGAGTTCTTCGCCGACGGCACCGCGATGTTCGAGGCGTTCAAGGGCGGGCTCTTGACCACGATGCGCGAGACCAACGTGCAGAAATGGGACACCCAATACGACTTTCCGGCCGTCACGACCGGCAAGATCGTAAAGTCCGTCATCCCGCACCAGCGCCCCACGGGCATCACCGGACTTGTCATGAACGTCCGCCGACCGGTCTTTCAGGACTGGCGCGTGCGAGAGGCGCTGATCACGGCGTTCAACTTCGAGTTCATCAACCAGACGATCAACGGCGAGCCGCAGCCCCGGATTGGGTCCTACTACTCCAACTCCATCCTCGGCATGGAGCCCGGCCCCGCCGAGGGCCGCGTGCGCGACTTTCTCGAGCCCTACGCGGACCAGCTTCCGCCGGGCGCGCGGGAAGGCTATGCGCTGCCGGAGGGCGACGGTACCGAGCGCAACCGCGCCAACATCCGCAAGGCGCTGGAGTTGATGGAGGCGGCGGGTTGGACGCTTCAGGACGGTGTGCTGAAGAACGCAAGCGGAGAGACGCTGTCCTTCGACGTCCTGCTGCAATCGGGCGCGGCCGAGCCACAACAGATCGTCGATCTCTACCTCTCGGCGCTGAAACGGATCGGCGTCGATGTTTCGGTGACGACAGTGGACAGCGCCCAGTACACCGAGCGGACGAACACGTTCAACTTCGACATGACCTGGTTCACCCGCAGCCTGTCGCTGTCGCCGGGCAACGAGCAGATGCTCTACTGGGGCACCGAGGCTGCCGACACCGAAGGCAGCCGGAACCTGATGGGCATGAAGAGCCCCGCCGCCGAGGCGATGATCCAACGGCTTCTGACCTCGGAAAGCCGGGACGATTTCATCGCCGCGACGAAGGCGCTGGACCGGATCCTGACCACCGGCCGCTACGTGGTGCCGATATGGCACTCGCCGATCTCGCGTATTGCCCATGCGCAGGAGCTTCGTTATCCACAGACCCTGCCGATGTATGGTGACTGGATCGGATTCCAGCCCGACGTCTGGTGGTACGAGGAGTGAACGACGCATGAAGAAACTTGCCATTCTCGCAGCGCTTCTGGCGGCTCTGTCCGCCTGCAATACCATCGAGGGCTTCGGCGCCGACGTGTCGGCGGGCGCCCGCGCGGTCGACAACGCCTTCTGATGCCGAGGCGTGAAGGGGGCTCTGCCGCCTCGCGCTGACGCACGCCCCCCCGGAGCAGTTCGGACGCAATGCATCGCCGCCGGTCGAGGGTCGGGCGGCTGTCATCGAAAGTTCACTTGCGCCTCCGGTAGTATTTCCATAATTCATGAATTATGGAATTTGATGTTCAGTCCCGACGCCTCGCCGCCCTGGCCCACCCGGGCCGGCTGGCGGTTTTCCGGCTGCTTGTCCGCCATGCCCCGGCGTCGGTGCGTCCGGGCGAGATGGCCGAGGCGCTGGCGCTGAAGCCGAATACCCTGTCG
>CAZRNL010000506.1:0-2393 GCA_964601395.1 uncultured Silicimonas sp.
AAGTGCAGACCGGCATCAACGCACTGGCATCAACGCACTGGATTGTGTACTGCAAAGGACGCCCCCACATTGGTTAAGGAATAACCAGCACACTCGACTGACCAGTCGCGGTTTAAATGCCCGGAATATTGAAGTTCGCTCCGTTGTGCTGAGTCATGGCCGTCAGATAGACGCACTGCTGGCCTTCGATCAGGATCTTCAATGCGCCTTTCGCAAAGGTTACTTTGTCCATAAACGTGCCGCATTTGATGCCTCCTGCGGAGCCGGCCTCGTTTCCGGAGTTGAGGGGATTTCAGACATCTTGTGGACCACCGGGCGCTGGCGGAATTCGTCGGACAGACGTGAACCTCGATTCCCATCGCGGCCCAGCACCGCATCTGGTGATCCAGCTCAGTGTCCGCTCCGCCGAGCGAACTCGGATGCCCAATGACGCAAATGCTGTCAATCACTCGGCCACGTTCCCTTCGTGACAGTTCTGCACGTCACAGACTGTTGCTGACGGCCGACCTGTTGCTCCTGAAGCATTTGGCAGCGACCAGCTATCAAGAACCGTGACAGTAGCCAGGTGTCGACACGGGATCGCGCCGCCTATGTGAAGTCGAGCACCCATTGTATCTCGTCGTCACGATCCAGAAACAGGTGGATGTAAAACCCATCGTACAAACCAAACCCCCCGAGTTCGGTGGACGCCTCACGTAGCGAGACAGGCGTCGCCCGGTTGATCCAGGGCCAGGCGTGGTCGATCATTGGGCCAATGTCACCAAATCCACCCAAGTAAAGGTACGACTTCACGGTTTGAGGCTCCGCACTATGACAATTCCCCCATCTAGGCGAGTAAGCATGCCATGGACCATGGTCCTGCCAGCATGGAAAGCCTCCAATCTTCATCCCCAGAAAGCGCGCAGCATTCCAGGTTAGTGGAGCTGGCAATATTTCAGACTCTGTTCTCGCTGCCTCGACAGACTCTTTAGATTCAGCAATGATTGGTTCGATATCGAGGAAGTCAAACGTACGGCAGGGTACTCCGTACCCGACGAATTCCTGGTCGTCTACATACGCACACCTCCGACTTGTCTCAATATCGCGAATGCCCACTGAGTGCCACTCGAAGATGACCTGTCGTTCCACGTCGGCTCCGAACGTTCCGTTCTTCTCAAAGACCAGCAGCACGTCACCGGGCAGTGGCCGAAGAAGATCCAGCGACTCGGTGAAGTTAAACTGGCACATGAAGATGTAAGGCGTGCCATCGTCAGCTTGTGGCCACGGTGCTTCGGCCGGTCGATACGGAACGCCTCCGAACTTGGTCGCCCAGGGGTCGGCCGGCTCTCCTATCCCGAATGCATGAAGGTCGCAGGGCTTTATTACTGCTCCGGGGTGCCGCTGCAGTTGTCCTATTCGCTCAATTACTGCAACAGCAACCTCGCACGGGCTTGCAATATACCACGTTCCGACTGAGCCAATGCGCTCCGCGGCACTCCCGCTATAGCACGTGGCCCATCGAATAATATCAGCCGACGTTGCACGTACTGAATTCATCGCTCGACCCGATGTTCATGTCAGTGAAAATTGATCACAGTTCGTGACCAGCACCTATATCAATGCAGGCACAACGGGTTTTAACGCCGGTGCTGCGAGTGGGCAGTTGACCACAACCACAACCACAACCACTCCAATCGCCAGTTTAACTACCTCGGGATGATCGACGAGCCACTTTGCAGTGCATTCGTTAATCTGCGCTTGATGGCAGTAAGCTCGCGCCGTATGGCACCCAGAAGTCGCCGTATGCCACTTCAGACCGCAGAACCAGCCGCCGGAAGCAACACATGACTCGTACGCCTGTTGAGCTTGCGCGAGGCACATTTCTGAACTGGCTGAGCAGCCAAACGTGAACCGTGTTCCGCAGTTGTGACATGCTTGAGCCAGCAATGTCAGTAGCCTTCCCCATTCGAAGCCCGTCGGCTGACCGCGCCATGGCATTAAATCAGGCCGACCGGGTAACTCAGGATAAATCCCCTTTACTTCAGTCCACGCTTCAGCCATGAGTGCCATCATCTTCGTCATCATCTCACAGCACGACTTTGCCTCTTCGTAGATTTTGCGGGCTTTCACGTGATACCTGAACCTATCGTGGAGGTGGCTGTGGGGGCCGGGGTTTGTCTCGAGTGGCGTCGTGAAGTCGTCTATATTCAACGGAATTCCCTTGTCCTGGCAGAGGCGATTCACATGTCCTTTAGCTTTTCCTTTTAGCCGAGGGAACCAGTGGTGATACTGACTTGCCTCACCGGACGGATCCACAGAACTTACTGTACCACTGACCGCATATTGGTAGGTCGACATTCCGTCCGCATATCCGACGGGATCCCTGCGATTCCACGTTCCGATCTGCGGGAGCA
>CAZRNL010000507.1:0-2388 GCA_964601395.1 uncultured Silicimonas sp.
GAGGCGCGCATCCGCCCCGTGCTTCTGACCACGATCACCACGATGGCGGGCCTTGCACCGATGATGTTCGGCCTCAGCCTTGATTTCATCGGCGGCGGCTATTCGCTCGATAGCCCGACCGCGCTCTGGTGGAAGCAGCTTGCCACCGCCGTGGTCTTCGGCCTTGGCATCGCGACCGTCCTGACGCTGGTCGTCACACCGTCGCTTCTGGCACTGCGCATATGGTTCTGGACCATCCTGGCCAATGTGCTGACGACGATCAGCGCATTGACGCGCGGTTCGGGAAGCCGGACTGCCCGTGATTATGCCCTTCGCCGCGCAGCTAAAAAGATCAAATCCGTCGAGATTCTCTGGGATGTCGAGAGCAATCCCGGTGCCCCGAGACGCCCCGAGAATCCCGAGCTGCGCGCCGCAGAATAGCTCGACGCCCTCCAATCTGGACAACGCGGAACCTTTTTGTCACAATTCCGTTACAAAGTTTGATGGGTTGCGACAGGGTTGGGGTGGTGGACCAGTACGTTTTGAGCATGATCAATGGCTACGCCGGAAACAGCGAGCTGATCGATCAGATTATAGATCACGTTTCCAATAACTACCTTTTCAAGGGTGCGATTCCGCTTCTGTTCTTCTGGCACTTCTGGGCGAGTCAACGGAACAGCGGAAACGTCTTGTAGCCCTGCTGGTTACCGCGGTCGCGGCCATCGGGCTTGGCCGGGGGCTGGCCCTGATGCTGCCGTTCAGGCCGCGGCCCATCGTCCATCCCGACGCGGTACTGTACACGCCGCGGGGAAAGTTCGAACCGGCGCTTTCCGACTGGAGCAGTTTCCCAAGCGATCATGCCGTCATGTTCTTCTCGATTGCGGTCGCTTTTGCCTGGATCAGCAAACCGGCATCGGTGCTTCTGGTGATTCATGCTTTCGCCGTGGTGTCGCTACCGCGCGTCTACCTCGGCCTGCACTGGCCTTCTGACATTGTCGCGGGCGCTTTTCTTGGGGCGGTTCTGGCCGTGGCCTTCATGCCCGTGGCGATCGCGCTCACGGACCGCCTGAGCGTCGGACGCCTGCTGAAGCAGTGGCAAGCGCTGGTCATGCCCGCCATCGTGCTGATGACAGTCGAGGTCGCGACTATGTTCTCGGCCTCGCGCTGGCTTCTCAGCTCCGTTGCCAAGGCTCTGGCGTTGGCCTGAACCTGCGGCGATCTCAGGCGGTGACGGATTTCCGGCGTCGGCCGAACCCCAAAGCCAGCAACCCGAGTCCGCCCGCCATCAGCGGTAGCGTCGCCGGCAACGGCACTATGCCGACATCCGCGTTGGTGCTGACTTTCAGATTGTCGATAGCCCAGCTTTCGTCCATTCCCGCCTGCCACTTGATGCCGTTGGCGAAGAACGAGATCGCGGCTGTGGGAGCGCTGTGCTCGAACGTCATCGCGATCCGGTAGGCTTCGTCGTCGTACTTCTCGGTGAAGCCGAAGTACCCGTAGACACCATCGGTCAGTTCGTCCCCCAGTCCGCCGAAGTTGGTGGTGATGAGTTGCGTCACGCCATCGACAACGATGTTGAAGAAGTCGTCCCCATACTTGCGGCCGATGGCGCCGTCCCAGGAGTCGATGAAGGCGATATCGAACTCCAGCGTCATCAGTGTATGCGCGGCGAGGTTGGTCAGGTTGAGAACAGAGGCGATGCTTTTGGAATCGTTCCGCCAGAATGACCCGGCTATCTGGTTCACCCCGTCGTAGCCCTGTGCGCTTTCGATGCCACCCGCACCCTCAAGCGCGCTCGGTCCTTCGAAATCGTCGAAATAGACAGGCGCGGCGGTCGCGGCGGCGGCCCAGGCCCCCAGTGCGGCGGCAGTGGTCAAGACTCGAAGCATAATAGTCCCCAAACTGGTCAAATTCCGTTAGGGTCATATGGTTGTCAAATATGGGCGTGAATAAGACGGATCTTAGTAAAAGTGCAGACATCGAAGGAGTGACCGGAGATGATCGGGACGATGCGGCCCCGACTGTTGCCGAATCCGTGCATGAACGTCACTCGCCCGCTTCAAGCGCCCTGATCCGGGGTTCGTCATCCTCTTCGCCTGACGCCTGTCGCTGCCAGAGGCTCGCATAGCGTCCGCCCTTGGCCAGAAGCGCCTCGTGCGTCCCCTCTTCGACCACCAGACCTTTTTCCAGAACGATGATCCGGTCGGCGTCGGCGATGGTCGACAGCCGGTGCGCGATGGTGATGACGGTGCGTCCCTTGCCCATCGCCGCCAGTTCCGCCTGTATTTCCACCTCGGTCTCGGTGTCGAGCGCACTCGTCGCCTCGTCCAGCAGCAGGATCGGCGGGTCCTTCAGCAGCGTGCGCGCGATCCCCACGCGCTGCTTCTCGCCGCCCGACAGCTTCAGCCC
>CAZRNL010000508.1:0-2382 GCA_964601395.1 uncultured Silicimonas sp.
CCGACGTGGCTTTTTCGCCCCGGCGATCCGCGTTATGACCGGGATCATGACCAACGATCTTCCCTATCGCCCCTGCGTCGGCGTCGTCCTGGCCAACTCCGAAGGCCTCGTCTTCACCGGCGAGCGCATCGACACGCCCGGCGCATGGCAGATGCCGCAAGGCGGGATCGACAAGGGCGAAGCCCCTGAAATCGCAGCACTTCGTGAGCTGGAGGAAGAAACCGGCGTCACCTCCGCCCTGGTGACGGTCGAGGCCGAAACCCGCGACTGGATCACCTACGACCTGCCCGATCACCTCGTCGGAAAGATGTGGAAGGGCCGGTACCGCGGCCAGGCGCAGAAATGGTTTCTCCTGCGATTTCATGGGGTTGATGCCGACATCGACATCGCCGCACACGACCACGAATTCGCCCGCTGGCGCTGGTCGACGCCCGATCAGGTGCTCTCCGACATCGTTCCGTTCAAGCGGCATGTCTATCGGCAGGTCATGGACGAGTTCCGCCCCCACCTCGTGTTACCGGTCCGCTAGGATGTCCAGCTACATTGATGGAAAGGTCTCATCCCAAATGACATCCCCTTCATCACGTCTCACCGCAGCACTCGCATGCCTCCTGTTCAACACCCATCAGGCCGCGGCGCTCTCGTGCATCGCGCCCGACGCCGTCCGGCTGTACACCCAGGCCCGCGACAGCGCCGAAACCTTCGCCATCGTAAAAGGCAGGTTGCACCCCGAAGCCCCGATCGCCATTCCCGCCGTCCCGACGGACGGAACCATGTCGAGAGAGATGCAGACGACCACTCGGGTCCGCATGACGGGTGTGATCCTGGGACAAGATGCCTTCGACACCGCTTTCGACCGCGAGGTCGACGTGACCGTCTCCTGCCTGTCGGTTTGGTGCGGCACACCTGTGACCGACCGGGAAATCCTGGCCGCGCTGCGTCTGACCGACAGCGTACCGGAACTGGTCTTCGGTCCTTGCGGCGGGGACGCGATGGTCGTGGAAGACGAGGCTGTCGAAAGGCTGATCCAGTGTCATCGCACCGGAAGGTGCGAGGTCCGGTAGGACGCGGGCGCAAGGTCCGGGACAGGGGACGGAAATGGGGACTTCGGCGATCCGTCCCGGACCTTGCGGAGGCGCTTACTCCTTACTCACTCACTCGTTCGTCAAAACGCCTCCGCGTCCGAACATGGCAACTGGCTACCCCTCTTGTGTCGACCTTTGGATGCGATTGAACGACGAATGGTTCACCTCCGGTCGACGGCCTGAAAAGCCTTACTCAAATACGACGGTTGGTTGTCTTGCCGTCACGTCAACCCTGCCGTAGTGGCGGCGGTCCCGCAATCACGCTGGAAGGGCCTGCGTGAGCGTATCGTGAAACCGGCCCGGTTTGCGTGAAGGAAGGTCGCGAGGAAAAGCTGGCGATGAGAACAAAACGTGAATATCATGTGGCGGCTCCGGCGAATTGCACTTATTTCAAAGGTTGCCGGCATACTTCATTTCGCAGAAGGGAATCGGACGCCGTGGCCTTTGCCGAACTCGACATCACCTCGAACTTCACGTTCCTGACCGGAGCGTCGCATCCCGAGGAGTATGTGGACCGTGCCGCACTGCTGGGGCTGGAGGCGCTGGCCATCGCGGACGAGAATTCGGTCGCGGGGATCGTCCGGGCTCATGCGCGGATCAGGGAAATCGCGCGACAGGTGAGGGAACGGCAGGAGGCCGACCTGATCGGCCCGCCCGCCCCCATGGCCGGATGGTCGCCCAGGCCCTTTGTCTACGAAAGCTATCCCGGAGGATCGGCTCGGCGGAAAAACGGCACGCTTGCCCGCGAAGAGGTCGAGGATTTCCTCGACGGACCGAAAGCTGCGTTCGAGACTCGGGTGCAGCCGCCCCCGATGGATGCCTCAGCGGCGATCCTGAATGTGCCCCGTCTGGTTCCCGGTGCGCGGATCGTTCTGGATACGGGGTTTTCCGCCACCGCCCTGCCCCGCGACCGGATCGCCTGGGGGCGGCTCTGCCGCCTGATCTCGCGCGGGCGGCTTCGGGCCGAGAAGGGCGCCTGCGCGCTTCGGATGGAGGATCTTCTGGAGTTCGGCGAGGGCCTTGCGCTTCTGATCCAACCACCCGTAGGCAACGCCGCAGCATGGACCGGCGAGGCCGAGCGGCTGGTGCGGCGGTTCCCGACGCAGTGCCACCTGCTGTTGGCGCCTCGCTACGACGGGCAGGATACCGAGCGTTTCGACCGACTGGATCGACTGGCCGGGCGGCAGGGGATCGGGACGGTCGCCAGCGCCTCGCCGCTGATGCACCACGGACGACGGCGCAAGCTGGCCGATGTTCTGACCGCGATCCGAACCGGGGTGAAGGTCGACGACCTCGG
>CAZRNL010000509.1:0-2377 GCA_964601395.1 uncultured Silicimonas sp.
GGCCGAGGCTGTCAACGGGCACCGAACTCTACGCGATTGTGGGCGTGCAAATTTCCCGAGATCGGCGGCGAGTGTGTTGTCGGTGATCAGCCTTGTTGATCGCTCTGTCCTTTCGTCGGCGGACGGCCCCGGCGCTTTGGCGCTGGTGGGTTGATGAGTGCGTTTGCGCGGAGGTTCTCGGGAACCAATGCGGCGTGCTCTCGCATGCGATAGCTTGAGCCTTCGATCTGGACGACGACGGCGTGATGCAGGAGCCGATCGAGCAGCGCGGTGGCGACGACGGGATCTCCGAACACCTCGCCCCATTCGGCAAAGCCCCGGTTGGAGGTGAGTATCATGGCGCCCTTTTCGTATCGCGCGTTGACCAGCTGGAAGAACAGGTTGCCGCCGCCAGGCGTGACCGGCAGGTAGCCGATCTCGTCGACGACGAGGAGCGAGGCCCGGCAGAGGAATCGGATGCGCTCGCGCAGGGCGCCTTCACGCTCGGCCTTGGCGAGTTGGGCGACGAGATCGGCGAGCGGGATGAAGTAGACAAGCTTGCCGGCCCGAACCGCCTCGACCGCCAATGCGGTGGCGAGATGGCTCTTGCCGGTTCCCGGCGGCCCGAGCAGATGGACGACCTCGGCGCGGTTGATGAAGTCCATGCCGGCCAATGCCATGATGCGGTTGCGGTCGAGCGACGGCTGGAACGAGAAGTCGAAGCCGGCAAGCGTCTTCACCGCCGGCAACCGCGCCATGCGCAACGCCGCCTTGATCCGGCGGTTCTCGCGCAGCGACAGTTCCTCGAGAAGCAGTTCGTCCAGCGCCTCGATGCCGTCAATCTGCCCCTGTTCGATGCGGCGCAGGGTGGTGTCCAGCATCTCGAGCGCACGCGGCATCTTGAGCCCGACCAGGCTGCGGCGGATATTGTCGACCCGCGACGATACTGTGGTGAGCATCATGGCCTCTCTCCAGTCGCCAGCTGCGCGCCAATCGCCTGATAGATGGCCAGCGACCGCAGCGGGACATGGTCGCCGATGCGGCCAATGGTGGTTGCGTCCGCAACGCCGGTCCTGCGCCTTTCGACGCCGCCGGTGCGATGGCTTCGATCGATGCGGTATTGCTTGCGGCCTTCGAGGACGGGATGCTCGGCAACGACAGTGCCGAGGTCGAGGACGCGAACCAGATCAGGCAGTTGCTGCACCTCGACGACACGACGGGTACGATCGGGCACGCTGTAATAGTTGCCCCCGACCGCGACAAAGCCGTCATGGCTGACGCGGCGTTCGAGCTTCAGCACGGCGTCGAAGCGATGCTCCGGCAGTCTCTGCAATTCGGGCTGCTCGGCCATGAACGCTTCGGCCACGATGCGCTGCGTCGTGCCGTGAACCCGCGCATTTGCGACGGTGTCGAGCCAGTCGATCAGCTGGGCGTTCAGATCGTCGAGGTTGCGGAAGTTTCGGCCGAGGAAGAAGTCCTGGCGGATATAGCTGAACGGGCGCTCAACCTTGCCTTTGGTCTTTGCCCTGTATGGACGACAGGCGCGCGGCTGGAAGCGGTAGTGTCGCGCCAGGGCGAGCAGCGAGCGGTTGTAGACGATGTGGCCTTGGTCGTCCTCGCCGGTCACCGCCGTCTTCATGCGGTCGTAAAGGATCTCGATGGGCACTCCGCCGAGCGCGGCGAACGCCTGCATGTGACACCGCAGCAGCGTCTGCAGGTCCTGATGCATGACGTAGCGCGCGAAGATGAAGCGGGAATGGCCAAGCACCAGGCTGAACAGCCAGACGATCCGGCTGGTGTCGCAATCGTCGGTGAAGTCGACGACGAAGCGGGCGAAGTCGACCTGCGCCTGGACGCCCGCAGGCGTCTCGAAGCGAACCTCGTACGGCTTGGGGCCGTTCTCGGGGCGGATCGCAGCGAGATAGCGCTTCACCGCCGTATAGGCGCCGACATAGCCGAGTTCCCGGATCTCGCGGGTCAGGCGCGCGGCGCTGAGATCGGGGAAGGCGGTCACGCGTTCGCGGATGAAGTCCATGTAGGACGCCAGCTTGCTTGGCCGGCCTACCGAGCGCGGCCCGTAGACCGGGGCCTCGATGCCACGCTCGACATATTTGCGCACGGTCTTTGGGTCACGCCCCGTCCGCCTGGCAATGGCGGTGATCGATAGTCCCTGTCGATGCAGTTCCAGAATCATCATCAGCTCTCCAAGTCGAATCATTGCCGCCTCCTCGCGCGGAGGACATTGCGCCAATGACGTCTCGGTTCGTTCCGGCGGGGCTAGCCCCGCCGGAACGAACCGAAGGGAAGCCGATCAGGGAATTTTCAACGCCCACTTTCGGGGAGAATTGCAGGACCGATGACAGAGGCGGTGCACCGGGCGCTGGAGGATGCCGGCCTG